>JABURS010000040.1 GCA_014762505.1 Chromatiales bacterium
GCGCGGGTCCGCCGGCGTCGTCGCCGAGTAATCCAGATAGATCGGAAGCTTGATGTCAGTCACGGTTACTACCCCTTGGCTGCGATGTCTGTTGATACCCGCTCAGCTGGTCGGTTCGACCACGATGCGGTGATGGCGGGCCATGCGATCCTGGCGCTGCGCGACCTCACGCACGCCATTGCGCGCCATGAGTTCGCCCAGGCTGATATGGGCCAGGAAATCGCGAATCTGGTTGCTGAGGTCGGTCCACAGATCGTGGGTCAGGCACTGCTCGTGCCCCTGGCAGTCGGCCGTACCCCCGCAGCGGGTGGTATCGACCTTCTCGTCCACCGCGGCGATCACGTCGGCGACCGCGATCTGGTCGGCCGGACGGCTGAGGCCGTAACCGCCGCCAGGCCCGCGCGTACTGACCACCAGGCCCTTCTTGCGCAGGCGGGAGAAGAGTTGCTCGAGGTAGGAAAGTGATATACCCTGCCGCTTCGAAATATCGGCCAGCGAGATGGGTCCCATCTCGTTGTGCAGAGCCAGATCGAGCATTGCCGTGACGGCGTAGCGTCCTTTCGTTGTCAGGCGCATTGGCGAACCCCCTCATAAGGATTCGCTAATGCTAACAATATCCTACCAATTTAGTCAAGTATTGGCTTCGCCGTCTTTTTTCTTCCCTTCCTCGGCAAGCCCCTCCATCGAGGCATCGTCCAGCTCCGGCAGGTGGGAATCGTCCACGTCGCCGCCGAGCTGTTTCACCGCGTGGCTGGTCTCGTCCAGCTTGCGGTCCATGGCGTGGATGTGGTCGAGGATCTTGTGTATGGCGCTGGCCACCGGGTCCGGCATGTCCTGGGTGGCGCCGTAGGCGTCGAAGCCCATCTTCGCCGCGATGCGCTCGCGCTTGTCGGCGTCTTCCCGGTGGGCGCCGACGATGCGCCCGGGGATACCCACCACCGTGGCACCCGCCGGCACGTCCTTGATCACCACCGCATTCGAGCCCACGCGGGCACCGTCGCCCACCGTGATCGGGCCCAGCACCTTGGCACCGGCACCGATGACCACGTCGTTGCCCAGCGTGGGATGGCGCTTGCCCTTCTCCCAGCTGGTGCCGCCCAGGGTCACGCCGTGATAGAGGGTGCAATCGTCACCGATCTCGGCCGTCTCGCCGATCACCACCCCCATGCCGTGGTCGATGAAGAAGCGCCGGCCGATGCGCGCCCCCGGATGGATCTCGATGCCCGTGAGGAAGCGGCCGATGTTGGAGACGATGCGCGCCGGCCAGTAGAGGTTGCGCCGCCACAGGGCATGCGCCACCCGGTGGAACAGCATCGCGTGGATGCCGGGATAGGTGGTCAGCACCTCGAAGGTGCTGCGCGCCGCCGGATCGCGGTCGAACACGCAACGGATGTCTTCGCGTAGACGTTCGAACATGGCAGTGAGGATAACAGCTTCTGGTTATGGGTTAGTCATTATAAGTGCAGCAGGGCCCGCACTTAAGACGACGACTTGTGGGGTTTTCGACTCGCGGCCGTGAGGATGCCGCGCAGGATGTTGATCTCGTTGTCCGACAGGCGCACGCGGTTGAACAGCCGTCGCAGCCGCCGCATGAGGTGCCTGGGGTTCTCCGGGTCGAGGAAGTCCAGCGCCACCAGCGTCTCCTGCAGGTGTACGAAGAAGCGCTCGACATCCTCCGCGCTGGCCGGCTCCTCACCGGGCTCGTCCGACTCCAGGACAACCGGCATCTGATCCGTCAGCGCGAGATGGGCCATGCGCAGTTCATAGGCCAGCACCTGCACCGCGGCGGCGAGGTTGAGCGAGCTGTAGTCCGGATTGGCCGGAATGGTCACGAGGTAATGGGCATGGTCCAGCTCGTCGTTGGTCAGCCCCGTGCGCTCGCGCCCGAACACCAGCGCCACCTCGCCCTGCCCGGCCTCCGTCATGGCCTGGGTGGCGGCCTCGCGGGTGCCGAGCTGCGGCCAGCGGCGGGTACGCAGGCGCGCGCTGCTGGCGATCACCAGGCGGCAGCCGGCCAGCGCCTCCTCCAGGCTGTCCACCACCCGGGCGGCGGCCAGCACGTCGTCCGCCCCCGAGGCGCGGGCCGTGGCCTCGGCACAGGGGTAGTCGCCCGGGCTCACCAGACAGAGCTGCGAGAGCCCCATGGTCTTCATGGCCCGCGCGGTGGCGCCGATGTTGCCCGGATGGGAGGTCTCGACCAGGACGATACGGATATTGGAAAGCATCGATGATTCTCGGCTATCGGTTCAGCCGGGTATTGTACGGGAACCGCGCCAGGCATACCCCCGCCATCTCCCGGAGCGCAGAACTTTCTGCTATGCTTCGCCCACTTCCGCGCACGCGGACTTCTTTGACAACGGGACCCTGTACGCCATGCATCCGATGCTCAACATCGCGGTGAAAGCCGCTCGTGCCGCCGGCAACATCATCGCTCGCCACGTCGACCGCATCGACACGCTCAATATCCAGACCAAGGAGCGCAACGACTTCGTCAGCGAGGTCGACCACATGGCCGAACAGGAGATCATCCGTACCATCAAGCGCGCCTATCCCCAGCACGCCTTCCTCGCCGAGGAGAGCGGTACCACCGGTGACAGCGAGTTCACCTGGATCATCGACCCGCTGGACGGCACCACCAACTTCCTCTACGGCTTCCCGCAGTTCGCCGTGTCCATCGCCCTGAAACAGGGCGACCGGCTGGAACAGGCGGTGGTCTACGACCCGATCAAGCAGGAACTCTTCACCGCCACCCGCGGCGGCGGGGCCACGCTCAACAGCCGCCGCATCCGCGTGACCCAGCGCAACACGCTGGACGGCGCCCTGCTCGGCACCGGCATCCCCTTTCGCAAGCACCAGAACCTGGACCGCTACCTGGAGACCCTGAAGGTGCTGCTGCCCGGCACCGCAGGCGTGCGGCGCGCAGGCTCGGCGGCACTGGACCTGGCCTACGTGGCCGCCGGGCGCCTGGACGGCTTCTGGGAATTCGGCCTCAACCCCTGGGACATGGCGGCCGGCGTGCTGCTCATCCAGGAGGCCGGCGGCATGATCGGCGAACCCGACGGCGGCAAGAACTACCTCAAGAGCGGCAACGTCGTGGCCGGCAATCCCAAGGTCTACGCCGCCATGATCGAGGCCCTGAAGCCCGCCCTGGCCAGATCCAGCAACTGATCCGGGCATGAAAACGCCCCGTGACCGCCAGGCCACGGGGCGTTCTTGCGTCCAGACACCCGCTTTTTCCGCGCTTCCCGCCACGGACCCTGCCGGTCATGCCGGTTTATCCGCCATCCGAGCTGTGCTATACACCTACAAAACGCATTATAAAAAGCCCGTCCCACAGGACGCAGGTCAAAGGAGGAAGTCGATGAAACGCCACGTGCTCGCGGTTTTCATCCCCCCGCTCGCCGTCTGCCGCTATGGCTGCGCGGGCTGCTGCGCCGCCCCCATCGGCGTGTTCTGGATCAGCAGCATCATCAGCATCGTCTATGGATTCCGCGGCGGGCCCTTGGGCCTGGAGGGCGTGAGCTGGGGCACGGTCGCCCTCGGCATCCTGCTCTGGCTGATCGCCGTGGGCTGGAGCTTCCTCACCCTGCGCGCGGCCGACGACGACCGCTGCAAGCGTCCGAGCAGCTCGCTGTGCCGGCGCATCATCCCCCACAGCGACGAGCCGGACCCGCTGGACGAGGCCGACCGGGCCCGCCAGGCCTGACCCCCGGCACGAAAAAGGCCGCGAGATCGCGGCCTTTTTCGTGGCATGGATCCCCGTCTGACTCAGGGCGTCTCCTCGCCCTCGCCTTCCTTCTCCACCGGCATCAGGTCCTGCTTGGTCACGCCCAGCAGGATCAGCGCGTAGCTCGCCACGTAGATGGAGGAATAGGTACCGACCACGATACCGATCACCAGCGCCAGGGCGAAACCGAAGATGTTGTCGCCGCCGAAGATCAGCAGGGCGATGAGCACAAGCAGCGTCGTACCCGAAGTGATGAGGGTACGGGTGAGCATCTGGTTGATCGAGTTGTTGATCACGTCACGCGGTTCGGCCTTGCGCATCAACCGGAAGTTCTCGCGCACGCGGTCGAACACCACGATGGTGTCGTTCAGCGAGTAGCCGATCACGGCGAGGATGGCCGCCAGCACGGTGAGATCGAAGCTGATGCCGGTGATGGAAAACACCCCGACCGTGATGATCACGTCGTGCACCAGAGCCAGCACCGACCCCACAGAGAAACCCCAGTGGATGAAGCGCACCCAGACGTACAGCAGGATGCCGGCCAGCGCCACCAGGATGGCGATGCCGCCGCGGTCGCGCAGCTCCTCGCCCACCTGCGGACCGACGAAGTCCACGCTGCGCATCTCCACACTGGCGTCGCTGACGCCGCGCATGAGTTCCAGCACGGCGTTGCTGAGTTCGGCGCTGTCCTCGTCCGGGCGCGGCGCGATACGGATCAGCACGTCGCGGGCCGTGTCCACGTTCTGCACGATGGCCTTATCGAAGCCATTGTCGTTGAGGGTGGCACGCACCTCACCGAGGTCGGCCGGCTCGGCGAAACGCACCTCGATGGAGGTCCCGCCAGTGAAGTCGATCCCGAGGTTCAGGCCGTTGACGAACAGCGACCCGATGGAAATGACGATGAACAACAGGGACAGGATGACGGCGAGCCGCCCCTTGCCCAGGAAATCGATCTGCGTCTTGGCATTCGGCATAAACCAGATTCTCCTAATCAGATCGCCAGACGCGTAAGGCGCCGGTTGCCGTAGATGAGGTTGACCACGGCACGGGTACCCATGATGGCAGTGAACATGGACGAGACGATGCCGATGGACAGCGTGACGGCGAAGCCCTGCACCGGACCGGTGCCGATCACGATCAGCGCCACGGCGGCGATCAGCGTGGTGATGTTGGCATCGGCGATGGTCGAGAGCGCCTTGTCATAGCCGGCGCGGATCGCGGCCTGCGGCGACATGCCGTTGCGCAGCTCCTCGCGGATGCGCTCGAAGATCAGCACGTTCGCATCCACCGCCATACCCACGGTGAGCACGATACCGGCGATGCCCGGCAGCGTCAGCGTGGCCTGGAACAGCGAGAGCGCCGCGACGATCAGCAGCAGGTTGGCGGTGAGCGCGAGGTTGGCGATCAGCCCGAACACGCGATAGAAGAGCGCCATGAACACCATCACCAGCACGAAGCCGATGACCACCGACTTGAAGCCCTTCTCGATGTTGTCCTTGCCGAGGCTCGGACCGATGGTGCGCTCCTCCACGATCTGCATGGGCGCGGCCAGGGCGCCGGCGCGCAGCAGCAGCGCCAGGTCGGCCGCCTCGCGGCTGGAATCCAGGCCGGTGATCTGGAAGCGCTTGCCCAGCTGCTCCTGGATGCGCGCGACGTTGATGACCTCCTCGACCTTGCTCGGCACGTTGACGCGCTCACCGTTGATGATGCGCGTCTCTGTGCGGGTCTCGATGAAGACCACGGCCATCAGGCGCTTGACGTTCTCGCCCGAGGACTTGCTGAACAGGCGTGCCCCCTTGCCGTCCAGCGTGATGCTGACGGAGGGACCGCCGGAATCCTGGTCGATGCCGCTCTGGGCGTCGATGATGTAGTCGCCGGTGAGCATCACGCGACGCTTGAGCAGGATGGGCTGGCCCTGGCGATCCAGGTACAACCGGTCGCCCGGCGGCACGCGGCCGCTGGCCTGAGCCGCGTAGGCATCGGCATTCTCGTCCACCAGGCGGAATTCCAGGGTGGCGGTCTTGCCGAGGATCTCCTTGGCGCGGGCCGTGTCCTGCACACCCGGCAGCTGCACCACCACGCGGTCCTCGCCGGCCTGCTGGATCAGCGGCTCGGCCACACCCAGCTCGTTCACGCGCTTGCGCAGCGCCGTGACGTTCTGCTGCACGGCAAAGGACTTGATCTCCTGCAGGGCCTCGTCGCGAATGCCGGCCTCGATAAGGAAGGCACCATCTGACTCCAGGGTCTCGAACGCCATCTCCTGGCGGTATTCCTCCTGCAGGGCCGTGAGCGCCCGCTCGCGCAGCTCGGCGCTGGCAAAGCTCGCCACCACCCGGGATTCGGTGCGGGAGACGTCGTCGTAGGGGATGTTGTTCTCGATCAGCAGGCTGCGGAACTCGCTTTCGTTGCGCTCCAGGGTCTTGGCGACCACCTCGTCCATGTCCACCTGCATGAGGAAGTGCACGCCGCCGCGCAGGTCCAGGCCGAGGTTCATGGGCTTGGCATTGAGCGACTGCAGCCACTCGGGCGTGCTCGGCGCGAGGTTCAGGGCCACGATGTAGCCGCTGCCCAGTACGCCGCGCACGATGTCCTGGGCCTTGAGCTGGTCCTCGACGTCGTGGAAGCGCACCAGCAGCTGCTCGCCCTCGAGCGCGATCTCCTTGTAGCCGGCTCCGACCTGGTCGAGCACGTTGGCCACGCGCTGGCTGACCGTTTCATTGATCTCGACCCCCCGCGTGGCACTGATCTGCAACGCCGGATCCTGCGGGTAGCGGTTCGGCAGGGCATACAGGATGCCCCCGATCACCACGGCGAGGATCAGGAGGTATTTCCAGAGGGGGTAGCGATTCATGAACGTTCCCTGGCTTGAATGGCGATGCGACGGTGAGGCTTACAGGTTCTTCATCGTGCCCTTGGGCATGACGGCGCCGACGGCCTGCTTCTGCACCTTCACCTCGGTGCCCTCGGCGACCTGGATCTGCACGAAGTTCTCGCCGATCTCGGTGACCTTGCCGAGCAGACCGCCGGTGGTGACCACTTCATCGCCCTTGGACAGGGCCTCGAGCATGGCGCGGTGTTCCTTGGCGCGCTTGCTCTGCGGGCGGATGATCATGAAGTACATCATCACGAACATCAGGCCGATCAGCAGCAGCAGCTGGATGCCGCCGCCCTGGGCCTGCTGGGCGCCGTTCTCGGCGATGGCACTGGCAATCAGAAGATCCATGGGACTCACTCCGGTTATTGGTCGTTATCAGGAACCCAGACGGGCTCCGATGGTACAGGGTTCAAGGCGCCGTATTATGACACAGGCGGCACGCTTTTCGAGCGCAGGCGGTAGAACTCCGCCACGAAGGCCGCCAGCTGCCCGGCCTCGATGGCCGCCCGCAGGCCGCGCATCAGCTCCTGGTAGTAATACAGGTTGTGGATGGTGTTGAGGCGCGGCCCCAGCATCTCGCCGCACTTGTCCAGATGCCGCAGGTAGGCGCGGGAGTAGTTCCGGCAGGTGTAGCAGCCGCAGTCCGGGTCGATGGGCCCGGTGTCGTCGGTGTAGCGCGCATTGCGGATGCGCAGCGTACCGTGGCGGGTATAGAGAAAGCCGTTGCGCGCGTTGCGCGTGGGGATCACGCAGTCGAACATGTCCACGCCGCGGCGCACCGCCTCGACGATGTCCTCCGGCGTGCCCACCCCCATGAGGTAGCGCGGCCTATCGGTCGGCAGCACCGGCAGCGTCGTATCCAGCACGTGCAGACGGTCGGCCTCGGGCTCGCCCACCGACAGCCCGCCGATGGCGTAGCCGTCGAAGCCGATGGCCTGCAGCCCCGCCGCCGACTCGTGGCGCAGATGCGCGTACATCCCGCCCTGCACGATGCCGAACAGGGCCGCGTCGTTGCCCTCATGGGCGGCGCGGCTGCGCGCGGCCCAGCGCAGGGACAGCTCCATGGACTGCCGGGCCTGCTCCTCGGTGGCCGGGTACGGCGTGCACTCGTCGAAGATCATCACGATGTCCGAGCCCAGCGCCTTCTGCACGGCCATGGAACGCTCCGGCGTAAGCTCCACCGGGCTGCCGTTCACCGGCGACTGGAAGCGCACGCCCTCCTCCGTGATCTTGCGCATCTGCGCCAGGCTGAAGACCTGGAAGCCGCCCGAGTCGGTGAGGATCGGCCCCTCCCAGTGCATGAAGTCGTGCAGGTCGCCGTGTCGGGCGATGATCTCGGTGCCCGGGCGCAGCATCAGGTGAAAGGTGTTGCCGAGGATGATCTGGGCGCCGAGGTCGGTGAGCTCTTCCGGGGTCATGGCCTTCACGGTGCCGTAGGTGCCCACCGGCATGAAGGCCGGCGTCTCCACCACCCCGCGCGGGAACGTCAGCCGCCCGCGGCGGGCCTTGCCGTCGCTGGCCAGGTGTTCAAACTGCATGCGCATGCGGGGCGCTCTCCTCGAAGACGAAATCTCAGACCCGCGCCGCGGGCTGCGGACGGGTGATGAACATGGCATCGCCATAGCTGAAGAAGCGGTAGCGCTCCTCGATGGCATGCCGGTAGGCGGCCATGATGTGGGCGTGGCCGGCAAAGGCGCTGACCAGCATCAGCAGGGTCGATTCCGGCAGATGGAAGTTGGTGATCATCGCGTCCACGCTGCGAAAGCGGTAGCCCGGGGTGATGAAGATCTCGGTGTCGCCCGAGAAGGCCGCCAGCGTCCCGCCGGCAGAGGCCGCCTCCAGGCTGCGCACGCTGGTGGTGCCCACCGCGATCACGCGCCCGCCGCGGGCCCGGCAGGCCGCCACCTGCGCCACCACCGCCTCCGGCACCTCCACCCACTCGGCGTGCATGCGATGCGCGGCGATGTCGTCCACCCGCACCGGCTGGAAGGTACCCGCCCCCACGGGCAGGGTCACGAAGGCGGTCTCCACCCCCTGCGCGCGCAGCCCCGCCAGCAGTGCGTCGGTGAAGTGCAGCCCCGCCGTGGGGGCCGCCACCGCGCCCGGGCGCTCGGCGTACACCGTCTGGTAGCGCTCGCGGTCGTCGATGCTGTCGGCGCGGGTGATGTAGGGCGGCAGGGGCATGTGCCCCACCGTCTCCAGCACCTGCCAGATGGACTGGTCCGCGCCGAAGTCCAGCGCGAACAGGGCCTCCCGCCGGCCGGTCACGGTCACCTCGGCCCCGCCCTCCAGGATCAGGCGCGTGCCGGGCCTGGGCGACTTGCTCGCGCGCACGTGAGCCAGGGCATGGTGCGCATCCAGCACCCGCTCGAGCAGCAGTTCCACCTGCCCGCCCGTCTCCTTGCGCCCATAGAGACGCGCGGGGATCACGCGGGTGTTGTTGAACACCAGCAGGTCGCCGGGGCGCAGCAGCTCGCCGATCTCGCTGAAGTGGCGATCCGCGATGCCGCCCCCCTCGCCGTCGAGCACGAGCAGGCGCGAGTCACCGCGCGTGGCCGGCGGTTCCTGGGCGATGAGCTCGGGGGGTAAATCGTAAGCGAAATCACTCACTTGCATGGCGCGGCATGGTAGCAGGAAGGCCCCGGCTTTGCGACACGAATGCTTGCGGGCACGGGCCATTCCATTGATACTGTGCGCCCTGAGTGCCGGGGTGGCGGAACTGGTAGACGCGCCTGACTCAAAATCAGGTTCCTTCGGGAGTGCGAGTTCGAGTCTCGCCCTCGGCACCACTTTATGAATCAGCGACTTAGGCTCTTATCTGCATTCTGCTGATTTCCGCCTCTTAGTTTTTGGGCTACGCTGGGGCTACACTCTGAACGACGGTCACTCCCCTCATTCAACCTTTTCGAGGGGTAGCACCATGGCAGACCACAAGTTCGAATCCATCTTTTCGGCCATCCAGGTCGATCCCAATAACGCGAGCACCCTTCGTCGCATCGCAGCCGACAGCGCGGAAGATCTCGAGTGTGCCGCCAGTGTCATGCTCAGGCTCATGTCCATACCCGCTGAGGGAAACACTGACGCGGAGATCCTCTCTGAGGCGGCCTGGTATGTTCAGGTCCTCCTGAACTTCCAGAGAGAATTTCAGGAACTGGCAAAAACAGTCGAATCGGCGAAATAGACGATAAGGTTTTCAGACGAAAAAAAGCCCCGGCACTTGGCCGGGGCATTCGCTTCTTCACCTGTATCCTCTTCCTCTGACGTTGATCTCATACTTCAGCTCTTGCTGCAACAGGTCGTTGAGTCGCGGCCCGACCTTGCGCTGAATGTCCGACGTCACTTCGCCTACCCCCTGCAGCTCGATACGGTCCTCGCGAATGGGCAGGTTTGGCGACCACGCACGCGGGCTGCGATGAGTGAGAACGGATGCCCGCTGGAAGCTGCTAAGGCGGCCGTCGCGCATAGTGGCGACAAAGCTGCCGGGGAATGAGTGGCGCCCGACACGGGTGCCGTTCCTTGTCTGGCGGACCTTCCCCAGGTTAGAGACGGTATAGTCCTTTGCCCCCACCCACACGCTGCCAGCGGTGCCGGTGCGGCGGTTCGGCATCCGCATGAATAGCCGCTTTGTCTTGAAGCGGCCACGCCCGAGAAGCGCGCCGACAGGCAGTTGATTGCGGTGGGCGATTCCTCGGGCGGCATGCGTATTGGCCCAACGGGTTGTTTTGCGAACGGCCCGGCCCAGGGCGCGATTTACCTCACGTTCCAGTCCTTGCAGGTCGCGCGAGACATTCCTTGCGCTGAATTCATCGACCTCGGTCCAGACACGAAACGTCCGAAGTCCGCGAGCGGTATCCCGCTGAGCGCGCATCAGCTTGGTTTTTACATAGACTTTCAAGAAAGCCTTGTAAGACATATAAACCATTGGCCTGAGCCAAATCATGCCGACACGCCCTCATGTACCGAAAAAGGTGCTGCTCATGCCACCTGCAAACCCCAGGGTTTAGACACACAGGCGTCCGGGGAACAGCGCCCGCCATTGGCGGCCCGGTGCCGGCTCAACCATACCGGCTTTAAGATCAGGCTTACGCGCCCTCGTTGCGGACCAGGCCGCGCCAATCCAGCACGGCGGCACCCACATCGAGGCGGCACTTGATTTCGAGCACGTCGCGCACGAAGGCGTCGCGCTGCTCGATCGTCGCGCCCTGGCCATCCAGGCGGGCCACTTCGATGGTGTCGTACATCACCGGATCGGCGGCCAGATACCAGGCCGTGGTGGAGTCGTCATCGAGACGGGCATCGACCACCACCACCAGGCGGCGCACCCATTCGGGCACCGCGTTGCTGGTGGCGCTCGGCTGGATCGAGGCCAGCAGCTGCTCGGCCTTGGTTTCGAGGGCGGCCGGCACGAGCAGATAACGCGGGGTGATGTTCAGCGCCCCCTCGCCCTGCAGGCCCTTCTGCAGGCGCATCAGCTTGCGGGCTTCGCCCAGGCTATCCACGCTCAGGGCGGCGGCAGTGCCTTCGTTGGCATGGGCAACGCTAAACAGGGCGTTGGTGTCACGCATGGCCGGGTTGTTGATGAGCAGCGAGTAGACGGCATCCGCTTCGCGGCGGGCGGCGGCCTGGCCCAGCGCAAACGGCACGCGGGACAGCTCGCCCAGGTCGTCATTCACCAGCGCCTGCCGGCTGATGCCCAGAATGCGGCCGAAGGTCTCGAGGCGGATCGGCTCGGCGGCATCGGTCAGGGCACCAAAGGTGTATTCGGCGCCCTCCTTGACCTTCGACAGGCCCGGGGCCTCGCTCAGTGCCACGCGCTTGGCTTCCTTGAAGTCCGGCAGCTCGCCGGAACGCGTCCAGATCCGGTGGGTCGCGGCCTCTGATTCCTGCATGCCGGTGATCAGCGCCTTGTTCGCGACGTTGCTCAGAAGCTCCGGCATGTCGGAGGTGGTAAGCGCTGCCTGGATGATTTCGGCCTTGCTCTGGCCACGGGTGGAGCGGCCACGCTGGGAGAGCAGCGTCCCGGCGATCTCCACGGCACCCATGCCGCGCACATCGCGGGCGGCCGGGTGCGGGTTCTTGACCGGCACACCGAAGCGCATCAGCAGGCCATCGGTGACGGCCGCCTTGAATTCGCTCTCGCGGCGGTCATAGCCCATGCTGATGGACGGCGGGTCACTGGCCAGGGGCTCGCAGCCTTCGCCCATCTTGGCGAGCAGTTTCTCGCGGACATGGTCCACCGACAGGCGGGTGTCGGCCATCACGTCGTTGTACAGGTCCTGATACTGACCACGGATGAGGAACGGCTGAAAGATCGTGCGGATCTCGTCGTTACGCGCCTGAATGCGGGCCCTCACTTCGGCCTCGGTGGTGGCGACGACTTCCGGTTTCTTGGGCGTGTTGGGCTCCACGCCGGGGGTATGGGTTTGGGTCTCGGGCATTGGGGTACTCCTTGTGCGTTTCGGGGGGTTGTCGAAGCGGGACAGATCGAGGGACGCGGCAATCGCCAGGGGGGCGGCGATCTCGTCCACGAATCCCGCTTTCAGGGCTTCATCGGCATCAAGCCAGGTCTCGGCAGCCAGCAGCGCCTGCAGCTCGGAGGTCTTCCCCTTCCAGCGGCGGGCATACGCCTTCAACATGGCGTCGCGGTGTTTGTCCAGGGTGTCGGCCAGGCGGCGCAGCTCCGTGGCGTTGCCGGTGGCGCTGGTCCAGGGATCGTGGATCATGAACAGGGCATTCTCGGCCATCACGATCCAGTCACCGGCCATCGCCAGCAGACTGGCACTGCTCGCGGCCAGGCCGTCGATATGCACCTCGACCGTGGCGGAGTGACTGCGCAGAGCGTTGAATGCGGCCAGGGCTTCGGTGACTGCACCACCGGGCGAGTTGATACGCAGTGTGATTGTCCTGACGTTCGGGGCGGCATTGATCCGCTCCACCATCTGCGCAGCAAACCCTGAGTCGATGTCGGCATAGACGACGATTTCCAGGGCGTTGGCTTGTGCCTTGATTTCGTTTTGTGCGTTCATGCCCTCAAGGTAGGTGGGCCTTCACTGGATGAAAACAGCCTATTTCTTTCGACAGCACGCCATGATGTGGTCGGGGTCCTCGGGCACACGTTCGTTCGCCTGAAACGCACAGAATAGCGCCCGCTGTAATTCGTCCAGACTCTCGGGTGGTTCTTCGTGGTGGCGGATACGCGGCCACTTGCGACGGAAGCGTTTCACCGCATCGGCCAGGTAATTGGCACGCCAGCGAACCGGCCGCCATTGTCCGTCGTGCGCATACTCAAGGGCCGCCATCAAAGCGGCGTTGCGTCGCTCCATCGCCTTCTGGGTCTCGAAGGACCGGATACCACGGCCACGCAACCCGAGTACCACATCGAGCGGGCGACGACCGCCCTCGTCCAGGTATTCGGCGATCCCGTCGCGCATCCATTCTGCTACATCGTCAGGCACCGGCCGCCCGGCCTCGAGGGCGGTCATGAGCCGGCACAAACGATTGCGGGGTGTCATCACTGCAACCTCGGCAACGTGAGCGGGGCGCGTGCATAGGCCGCCGTCACCGCGAGGACTTCATTCAGCGTGCCGTCGCGTGCCTCAGCGGTCGGGCTGCACACCTGCACCAGCTGCCCCAGCCCCTGAGCGAGCGCCACGGCCAGGACATCGGTAGACCAGCCACGCGAAGCGGCCAGCGCCACGACTTCACTCCATACTTCGTCGACCTGTTGCACGGGGTTCTTTGTCTGTTCGGTCATTGGTTGATTTCTCCGGCTTGAGTGATTGAATGATTACGAACGGGTACGGCCATGGCGGCGGTTATCGCGGATTGCGTCACGCAAGACCACGCGGCGCAGCTTGCGGTAACGCTTGCGGTTAAATCGGGCCATCAGAATCACCCTCCTCACAATATTCAAAGGCCCGCCCAAGAGCGGCTGACTCCATACCGTCGAGATCAGATGGTGCCTTTTCGGCTCGCTCCGAGGCCTCCTCATAAAGCTGGTCCAGAAGCTCCCGCCATTCGTCAGAACCGTTCGTGGCGCGAAGCTCGGCCTCTCGCTCTCCGACGATCACATCCAGGTTGTCCGCCAGGGCCATGAAGAAGCCTTCGCTCGCTTTGGCCTTCTCGAGCTCACGCTCGGCTTTGTCGGCCCGCGCCCCCTCTCCCTCCAGCTGATCGCGCAGGGAGCCAAGCTGCTCACGCAGCGAACCCACGTCATCGAGCAGCGGCTTCAGCAATCGGGCCCGCAGCCGGCGCGGGTCCGATCTCGCCAGGATTTGCCTGGCCGCTTCGCTCGGATTCACCCGGCCATCGGCATGAAGTGTCACCTTGCCGTTCTTCACCCACCGGGAAACCGTCTGCCGGCTCACGCCGAAGATCCGCGCCAGCTCCGCCGGCAGCACACGAACCCGGGTATCGCCAGCCGGCAAAAGTGACAGGGGCTCGGCGGTCTGATCTCTATCGTCTTGTTCTGGCGTTGATGTCACGGTGTCAATCTCTCCGTCACGTGTTCACTATGCTTCAGGGCTAAAACCTGGCGAAATTCCGCGCCGCCGTCGACCCGCCTGCTGGCGAAGTCGGGAAGGACCCGCGGCGGGATCGAGGCTTGCGGGTAAATGCGGGTAAAAGCGGGGTGGTTTCACTCTCTTTACTTAATTTGTCACTGACACTTTTCTCACGTAGGGATAAATAACCCCAAATTACCCGCATTACCCCGCAACCCATCATGCGGACCTCACCAACCAGCGAGCCACCTTCTGGTGGCTGTCGCCCTCGATGCGCAGCAGCTGCAGGCCGTCGACGATCCTGTCCCGGTGTCGACGCAGCCAGCCACCCAGGCGACGACCGCTGATACGCTCGGCACAAACCACCTCGACGGCGTCATGCAGATCGGGGTAAGCATGACGCCCAGTGCCGTCGAACTCCTGAGCGGACCGGATGATCTCGGCCACGGTTACCCCGTGCTCACCGAACGCGGCCCGGATATTGGTGAGCAGGTTGCGGGCTGACTCGAGGTCGGGATCGTCGTCACGCAGGCGCTCGGCAGGGCCGAGAGGGTCGGGGAGTCCCAGCCAGCAAAGCGGGCGGCGGACCATGCGGTCCCACTCCGAAAAGCCGGCGTATGCCTGTAGGTCATCAATAGCGGGCTCACCTGCCGCACGGTAGGCCATGGGCAGCGTGAGGGCCGCACGCAGCAGCTCCCCGCGGTTGTCTGCCGCCCATGCCAGGAGGTCACGGGGGAAGCGTCGACGCTCAGGGCGCTCGACGCCAGCATCCAGCCGGATCAGCACGGTACGGCGGCGCAGGTCACCTATCACCGCCAGGTTGTTCCCGGTGGCGGCAATCAAAGCCTGAGTGGGTATCGAGAGCATCGAGGAACCACCCAGCGGGCGCAGTCTCACGGTCGGCTGAGTGGCCACCTGGCACAGCAGATCCCCATCGAGGGGGCGCTCGACGTTATCCAGGGCGATGAGCGGGTCACCGGCCAGCAGCGCAGCCGCGAGTCGCTTCTCGGCTTCGGACGGGTCTCTCCCAAGGCTTAGCACCGCAGGCCGGCGCCCCTGAGCAATCACCGATGCCAGGTCGACCGAATAGGATTTCCCGGTACCGGGCGTTGGCGCCGTGACCGCATAGATGGGGGCGGAAGGAATCGAGCGACGAATCACGGCGGTGATGATCATCGAGATCAAGCCCGCTTCGTCGCTGTCGGTTACGAACGGGAACGAACCCACCGCATCCCTGAGAATCTCTGCAGCCTCGAGGGCCTCCTCCCTGCTCGGTTGGTCGGCTGGCGGCCTCCACGCGCTGGGTTCATCCGCCACAAAGATTCCGGACTGCGAGTCATACCCTGCACGCAATAGCCGGAAGTCTGGTGACAACGTGGGGGATTCGGTGACGCCATTGAGGCGCGGCACGCGTGGCCAATGCCCACGGGCGAGAATGCCCTCGGCTATGCGGCGCGGACAGTCGATGACCTTCCAATCATTCGACCGTGCGTCGTAGCGACGGTGAATCGCTGCCCGGGTAGCGAGTTCCGCCACATGAGCAGCATCCACCATATGAATCTGCGGCGAGCCTTCCGGCCGGTGAATTGCTCCGCTCTGCTTGCCATCCGTGCGATGTATGCGCACCAGTCGACCACCCCACACATAGAGCAGCCCGAGAGCCCGCACAGCATCGAGGGTTTCCTCGATGACCGTCGGCAGGTCTCCGGCCTCGTGCATAATCATCGGGCGATCGTCGTGCGTGGATGGCCCACCGGTATCATTCACGGCCCGAACCGTCATGCACCACCCTCGCTCAGGAGAGCATTGAGGCGGTCACCAGTTACCCGGCGTTCCGTTTGCAGTACGGCAGCCAGGCGACGCATAGCCGGGCGACGCTTCTTGATCGTCTCGAGGGTCATCAACAGCAGCTGAGCACCTAGCTCGGTGGTGTCGGCCTTGCTGCTCACCGCTGCCGACTCCACCATAGCGAGCGCTATCTCGATCTCCTCGGCACAGGCGACGGAAGGCACACCTATCTCGGTTATCTCGGCCATGAGGCCGGCCAGCGTGACCATGGCTCGCTGCAGGTGTGCGTCCAGGGAGACATGAGGACCGATCTCCCAATGCTCGCCGGCGTTCGTGAACCCGGCCCATTCACCATTGCGGCGAAAGATACGCACGGACCGGACGGACTCGCCAATCTCGACATAGGCAACAGCATGGCCAGCCTCATGCATTGCGGCTTGCCGTCTGGTGCCGAACAGGGCCCGCTCACCAAACGTCCGCGCAATATCGCCGGCCCTGAACAATGCACGGCGCTCCATTAACTCCCGCGTCTTGTCATCCATCCCGATGCGGCGCAAGGTGTCGAGGGGAGCCCCCTTGATCGACTCACGCGGGGGCATTCGTGTGCTCCATCGTGCGGCTGTTGATGAAGTGCTCCACGTCCGCACGGCGGTACCGGACACGGCCGCCGACTTTCACGAACGGCAGGTTATAGCGACCGGTGGAACGCCAGACCATGAGCGTGCCGGTCGACACGCCCAGGATCTCGGCCACCTCGTCAGGAGGAAGGAGGGTTAAGGGGTCCTTTTCGGAAAAGGACTTGGTGGTATCGTCGGAAGGCATTTCCTAACCTCACGTTTGTTCAATCAACGTGGGTTAGGCTGTCACAAGGAATCAACGTAGTGCTGATATTGCCATTTTTACGTAACCATGCGTAAAAGTGGCAATTTGCTAGAGGTTCTTCCCGCGGCGACTCGTACCCCTATTTACTTGGGATATGTAGCCATCGCGCACGTCCTCGGCGAGGATAATGCTTGTGAGTGCTGCGGCGATTTTGTTGTGTCCTGGCGGTGAGCGAGTATCGTCTGGATCGCGGTCATGGCATGGCCGGGGTCTAAACTGTGCCGGCACGTCGGGAGCATAGCCATCGCGCTCCAGCTGCGCCAGGTGATCACCGATGAATCTCACCTGCTCGCTCATGCGCCTCGCTACGAATGGCTTTAACCGAGAAGACCCGTTGTCGGGCGGCATCACTTCTCCTAGATACCGGTCAAACGCGGGCAATACCTCCTCTTCACGCTCAGTGATCCAGTCGGCAGCGGCGCGGAGGTATAGCTCAAGCGGGGTGAGATAACCATTATTCGGAGGCCAGGCTCCTCTCTGAACCATTTTTGAGACTGTATTTTCATCCAGGTTATCGCCGATTCGTGCCCAGACCTCGGCGTCCTCGATAACGTAGGACGATGAAAGCCCGGATGCATCCAATAGGTCCGCAAGGGCACGCATTGCTTTCTGTATTCTACGCTCAGCCTTGATCGAGTCGGGGGAGTCCATAACTCTCGTGTGATACTCAACAAATACATCCGCACAACGATCAAAAACCCATGGAAGCCCTGCGGCTTGCAGGCGCTGCATCGCTTCTGCTCCGAGCCTTCCGAGCTCACCACCTGGATCAATCTCTCCAGCCTCAAGAGCGCGGATCGCGGCGCGGTAATCCTCGTCCTTCATTGGGCTTCCTCCTTGGGTTGATCGTGGTCACTTTCGGAAGTGTGCCGTTCGTGACCAGTGGCATCAGCCTGCCGCAGCAGCTCGTCGGTGATGCGCTGCATGGCGATGCGCAGCCGCTCGACGGAGTGCCCCATATAGCCGGCGGTCACGTCGTCGCCCTGCTTGTGATTCACCAGCCGCTTGATCGCATAGGCTGAAATATCCAGCGATTCAGCCGTGGTGATGAACGTGCGACGCAGATCGTGGGGAATGAACGGCACCCCGGATTCATCCGCGACGATGGCCGCCCATCGCCGCAGGGCCTTGAAGTGACCGCTCGGGCCGGGGAACACGAACAGGCTCCCCTCGTCCTCGTTCAGCCGGGCACGAGTCTGCAGCAGCTTCACCAGGTAATCGGAGAGAGGCAGCACCAGGGGCTCGCGGTTCTTGGTGTCCACGATCTCGAAGGTGCCGCCGGCCAGGTCAACCCGGGACCATTCGAGGCGGGCGCCCTCGTTCAACCGGAGGCCGGTGAGCAACAGGAACTTGAGCAGATCCCGGGCGACCGGGGCCCCGGCAGTCACGCGCTCGCCCTTGAGGTGGTCGACAGCCTCCCACCAGGCAGCCAGCTGGTGCGGCTTGATCCACGTCTTGCGGCGAGCCGGCTTGTGCCAGGACCGGGCAGACGACAGGCGGCCCACTGGATTCACCGGGGCGACGGGATTCCCGTCCTCGTCCGTGAACCGGTCGGCCGCATCGTTGAACACCGCCCGCAGGACCCGGGCCGCGGCGTCAGCCCCGGCCGGGGACACCTTGCCGCGCTCCCGGTGCCGCTGCTCCACCATGTCTTTCGTGATGGCCTGCAACGGCAGGGGCTCCCAATCCTTGTACGTGGCGCCGAACGCCTCGCGGTAGTTCTTGACGGTCTTGGGCTTGAGGGTGTGGGTATTGAGGTAGGTCTCGAAGGCTTCCCGGAGCGTCACCAAGCGGGCCCGCTCGGCCTCACGCTGCAACTGCTCCCGCTTCCGGCGCTCCACCGGGTCACCGCCGGACTCGATCTCGGCCAGGTACTCGATAGCACGCCGGCGGGCCTGCTCGACGGTCATCGCCGGCCAGGTGCCGAGCTTGATTCGCTTGGGTACGCCACGAACGCGGCGATAGAGGGAGAAGGTGCGGGTGCCCTTGTCGGTGACGCGGAGAATGAGGCCGGGCGTGCGGGCGTCCTTGATCTCCACTCGCTGCCCCTTCTCGGGTGGCTCAATGGACTCAATCACCGCCTTGTTCAGATTCAATCGCACCGCCTACCTCGCGTCTGGGGCTACGCTGGGGCTACACTCTGGCGTAGCTGAAAGCTAAACTAGCGTAGCCCCGATTAAGGTTAGGCTATCTGTAACCCTTTGATGCGTCAAGAATCATTATGGACTTGCGCGCCTCATTAAGTTCTACTAATATCCGTCTTGACCTGACTCAAAATCAGGTTCCTTCGGGAGTGCGAGTTCGAGTCTCGCCCTCGGCACCATCTCTAGAATGCCCCGTCAGCCCCCTTAGGGTGTCCGCCCGCGATGACCCACGAAGACTGCGGCTATTCGCGCGGAATCGACCCGCGTGATAGCGTTGCCGCATCCTCAACCAGCCGCCGAAGAACCATGCCCATCGACAACCGACCCGCCTGGGAAAAGATCCTCGACAACCACACCCGTGGTGCTGCCACGCCGGAAGAACGCGAAGAACGGCTCGCCCGTTTCGCCGCCCGCGAAGAGGCCCGCGCCGAACACTTCATGAGCCTGCTGGGCGATGTCGTCGCCGTCATCGACAGCAACCTCGGCAAGGACGCCGAAGTCGACGAATTCCTCGGCAACATCAAGACCTTCGTCCTGCAGGGCGTCAACCAGGCCAACCAGGTCGGCTTCAAGGCCCAGCGCGCACCGAAGTCGGAGTAAGTCGCAATACAAGTAGGTAGGAGGCCAGCCCTCTGGCCGAGGACGGTCCATCCGGCATGGGGGTTATCGCCGAGGGGGCTCGGCTCCTGCCGATACCGGCCGTGCCCGCCTCGCGTCTTCCGACTTGTAACTTGCGACTTCCCTCACCAGATCAGGTCGTCCGGCACCTCGTAGCCGGCGTAGGGGTCGTCCGCGTCGAGTTCCGACTCGGCGGCCGGGCGGGCCATGACGCGGCTGGCGTCGCGGGCGCGGATCTTCTCGGCCACCTCGGCCGACACCAGTTCGTAGGCCTCCCCGTCGCGCACGATGTCCAGCTGGCCGCGGGCGAGCTGGGCGCGCTGGGCAGGGGTGACCGGCAGTGACTTCAGCATCCTGCCGTCGGTGAAGTGATAGGCGTCGCCGGCTCCCTCCCGCGGCAGGCGGTTCTGCGCGATGAGCTGGCGCACCTGGGCGGCCAGGGCCTTCTGCTCGGCCGCCGCCTTGCGCTCCAGGTTGAGCTGGCGGTCGCGTTCGGCCTTCTCGGCGGCCGCCTGGCGGGCAGCCAGCGCGGCCGCGTCGGCCTGCGCCGCGGGCGAGGCCTGCTGGCCCTTCTTGCCGCCCTTGCCCGCCCGCTTCTCGTGCTTGACCTTCTTCGCCTGCTTCTCGCTGGCCACGCCCGCCTTGAGGAGCTGGTCCATCAATGAGTTCGCCATGAACGCCTTCCGTCCGTACCGATCTTTGTGGGTGTCGATGGCACGCAGTCTACCGCAGAACGGGCCCGCCCTGCCCTTTGGCGGCCAAACCCGGTACAATCGCGCCCCTTTTACGCGCTCTCGCGCCTCGTCATCTGGAAGTCCTCTTGATCTCCACCGCAAACATCACCATGCAGTTCGGCGCCAGGCCGCTGTTCGAAAACGTCTCCATCAAGTTCGGCACCGGCAACCGCTACGGCCTGATCGGCGCCAACGGCTGCGGCAAGTCCACCTTCATGAAGATCCTGGGCGGCGACCTCGAGCCCAGCGCCGGCCAGGTCATGCTGGAGCCCAACGCGCGCCTGGGCAAGCTGCGCCAGGACCAGTTCGCCTTCGAGGACATGAAGGTGCTGGACGTGGTGATCATGGGACACACCGAGCTGTGGGCCGCCAAGGCCGAGCGCGACCGCCTGTATTCCCTGCCGGAGATGAGCCAGGAGGACGGCCTGGCCGCCGCCGAGGTGGAGATGCTGTTCGCCGAGATGGACGGCTACACCGCCGAGTCCCGCGCCGGCGATCTGCTGCTCGGTCTGGGCATCCCGCTCGAACAGCACGACGGCCCCATGAGCGCCGTCGCCCCGGGCTGGAAGCTGCGCGTGCTGCTCGCCCAGGCCCTGTTCTCCGATCCCGACGTGCTGCTGCTCGACGAGCCCACCAACCACCTGGACATCAACACCATCCGCTGGCTGGAAGGCGTGCTCACCGCGCGCAACAGCACCATGATCATCATCTCGCACGACCGACACTTCCTGAACAGCGTCTGCACCCACATGGCCGACCTGGACTACGGCGAGATCCGGCTGTATCCGGGCAACTACGACGACTACATGTTCGCCTCCACCCAGGCGCGCGAACGCCTGCAGGCCGACAACGCCAAGAAGAAGGCGCAGATCGCCGAGCTGCAGGCCTTCGTCAGCCGTTTCTCCGCCAACGCCTCCAAGGCGCGACAGGCCACTTCGCGCGCCCGCCAGATCGAGAAGATCGAACTCAACGAGATCAAGCCCTCCAGCCGCGTGAGTCCCTACATCGTCTTCGAGCAGCACAAGAAGCTGCACCGCCAGGCGGTCACCGTGAAGGAACTCACCAAGGCCTATGCCGGCGAGAAGCCGCTGTTCGAGGACTTCGGCATGCAGGTCGAGGCCGGCGAACGCATCGCCATCATCGGCCCCAACGGCATCGGCAAGACCACCCTGCTGCGCTGCCTGGCCGGCGACCTCGCGCCCGACGCCGGCGAGATCAAGTGGACGGATGCCGCCGAACTCGGCTACTTCGCCCAGGACCACGCCCGCGACTTCGCCGAGGACACCAACCTCTACGACTGGATGGCGCAGTGGACCAAGGGCGGCGAACAGGCCATACGCAGCGCGCTCGGCCGCATGCTGTTCTCCAACGACGACATCCAGAAGTCCGTCAAGGTCATCTCCGGCGGCGAACAGGGCCGCATGCTCTTCGGCAAGCTCACTCTGCAGCGCCCGAACGTACTGCTCATGGACGAACCCACCAATCACCTCGACATGGAATCCATCGAGGCGCTGAACCTCGCCCTGGAGAACTACCCCGGCACGCTGATCTTCGTCAGCCACGACCGCGAGTTCGTCTCCTCGCTGGCCACCCGCATCCTCGACATGGAGGCCGATGGCATCACCGACTTCAGCGGCAACTACGAGGATTATCTGCGCTCGAAAGGGCTGCACTGAGGCGGCGCACAGGGTGGGTCACCCCCGCCATCACGCCCCCGCCACCATCTCCAGCGTATTCCCGTCCGGGTCGCGGCAGAACAGCGCGGCGCGGCCGGAGCGGCTGCGGGTGTAGGGCCAGCCGGCAGCCTCCAGGCGGGTGACGATGGCCTCGAGGTCGCGCACCCGCAGCGCCGTGTGGCGGTCGCGGCCGCCGTGCGGGGGGCGCTCGGCCGGGTCGGGGTTGGGGCATTCGAGCAGGTGGATCTGCTGGTCACCGATCACGAGCCAGGCGCCGGGAAAGCCGAGGTCCGGGCGGTCGTCGGCCACGGGCATGCCCAGCAGGTCGTGGTAGAAGGCCAGCGCGCGGGCGGTGTCCGCCACCAGGACGCTGGCGTGATGGATGCCGAGATAGGCCGGTTCGCTCATTTAAACCCTCGCTTTTCATGGTCTTGTCGGCCCGCGCAGGCGCGATGAATCGGTTATACTACCGCGCCTTGTGAGCCATGACAGCGCGCAGGCAGCTGATGAACCCCGATCTCGACAGACTCCAGCCCTACCCCTTCCAGAAACTGGCCGCCCTCAAGCAGGGCACGCAGCCCCCGGCCGCGCTGGAGCACATCGCCCTGTCCATCGGCGAGCCCAAGCACCCGACGCCCAGCCTGATCAGCGAGGCCCTGCTGGAACACCTGCACGGGCTGGCGAGCTATCCCGTGACGAAGGGCAGCGACGCCCTGCGCGAGGCCATCGCCGGCTGGCTCACCCGCCGCTTCGACCTGCCGGCCGCGAGCATCGACCCGGCCCGCCACGTGCTGCCCGTGAATGGCACCCGCGAGGCCCTGTTCGCCTTCGCCCAGGCGGTGGTGGACCGCTCCCGCGACGCCCTGGTGCTCATGCCCAACCCCTTCTACCAGATCTACGAGGGCGCGGCCCTGCTGGCCGGCGCCACGCCCTGGTTCCTCAACTGCAGCGCGGACAACGGCTACCGCCCCGACTTCGACGCCGTGCCGGACGCCATCTGGGACCGCTGCCAGCTGCTGTACCTCTGCTCGCCCGGCAACCCCACCGGCGCGGTGCTCGACGAGGCCACGCTCGCCGGCCTGATCGAACGGGCCGAACGCCACGACTTCCTCATCGCCTCCGACGAGTGCTATTCCGAGCTCTATCCGGACGAGTCCGCCCCGCCGGCGGGCCTGCTGGGCGCCGCCGCCCGCGCGGGCGTTACGGACTACCGCCGCTGCGTGGTCTTCCACAGCCTGTCCAAGCGCTCCAACGCGCCGGGCCTGCGCTCGGGCTTCGTCGCCGGCGATGCCGCCGTGCTCGAACAGTTCCACCAGTACCGCACCTACCACGGCTGTGCCATGCCCCCGCCCACCCAGGCCGCGAGCATCGCCGCCTGGAACGACGAGGCCCACGTGCGCGCCAACCGCGAGCTCTACCGCCAGAAGTTCGCCGCGATGCTCGAGGTCCTCTCGCCGGTACTCGAGGTGAGCGCGCCGGATGCCGGCTTCTACCTCTGGCCGCGCACGCCCATCGCCGACACCGACTTCGCCCGCGGCCTCTATGACCGCCACAACGTCACCGTGCTGCCGGGCTCGTTCCTCTCGCGCGAGGCGCACGGCAGCAACCCGGGCGCGAACCACGTGCGCATGGCCCTGGTGGCGCCGCTGGACGAATGCCACGAGGCGGCCGCGCGCATCCGCGACTACATCGAATCCCTGTAATCCATTTTTGAAATCCACTGCAGCAACGGAGCAAGACTCATGAGCGATATCCAGACCACCATCGAAGAGGCCTTCGAGCGCCGCGCCGAGATCACCCCGCGCAACGTCGAGACCCACGTGAAGGACGCCGTGCTCGAGGCCATCGAACTGCTGGACTCCGGCAAGGCCCGCGTCGCCGAGAAGAAGGGCGGCAACTGGGTGGTGAACGAGTGGCTGAAGAAGGCCGTGCTGCTCTACTTCCGCATCGAGGACAACGAGTTCATCAAGGGCGGCTTCACCAACTACTACGACAAGGTGCCCTCCAAGTACGCCGACATGAGCTCGCGCGAATTCCGTGAAGGCGGCGCCCGCGTCGTGCCGCCCGCCACCGCGCGCAAGGGCTCCTACATCGCCTCCGGCACCGTGCTCATGCCCTCCTACGTCAACATCGGCGCCTACGTCGACTCCGGCACCATGGTCGACACCTGGGCCACCGTCGGCTCCTGCGCCCAGATCGGCAAGAACGTGCACCTCTCCGGCGGTGTCGGCATCGGCGGCGTGCTCGAGCCCCTGCAGGCCGCGCCCACCATCATCGAGGACAACTGCTTCATCGGCGCCCGCTCCGAGATCGTCGAGGGCGTCATCGTCGAGGAAGGCTCGGTCATCTCCATGGGCGTGTACATCGGCCAGTCCACCAAGATCTACGACCGCGAGACCGGCGAGATCCACTACGGTCGCGTCCCGGCCGGCTCGGTGGTCGTCTCCGGCAACCTGCCCTCCAAGGACGGCAAGTACAGCCTCTACTGCGCCGTCATCGTCAAGAAGGTCGACGAAAAGACCCGCGGCAAGGTCGGCATCAACGAACTGCTGCGCGATATCTGAGAGAGGCGTAAGGCGTGAGGGGTGAGGCGAGAGCCCCCTCACGCCCCACACCGTGAAATAGCCGCATCGTAACTTCGTAGGAGCGCCGCAAGGCGCGAACTGGAATGGCACCATCTCCAACCATGGCCATCGCGCCTTGCGACGCTCCTACATCTTTTTGAATTGAAACCCGTGACTGTCTTATTCGGCATTAAAAACTGCGATACTGTGAAGAAGGCCTGCAAGTGGCTGGACGCGCACGGTGTCGACTACCGCTTTCATGACTTTCGCGCCGACGGGCTCGACGAGGCCCTTCTGCTCGGCTGGGTGAGCGAGCTCGGCTGGGAGACACTGGTGAACCGGCGCGGTACCACCTGGCGCCAGCTGCCGGCCGGGGCGCGCGAGTCCATCGACGAGGCCGCCGCCATCGCACTCATGCTCGAACACCCCGCGCTCATCAAGCGCCCGGTGCTGGACCTCGGCGAGCGCCGCGTGGTCGGCTTCTCGGACCAGACCTACGCCGACCTGTTTGCGTGATACGCTAATCCCATTCATCAATCATCAAGCCACCCATGACCGCCACCCTCGACCTCGCCATCGACCTCATCCGCCGCCCCTCCGTCACGCCGAAGGACGAAGGCTGCCAGGACGTGCTGATCCAGCGCCTGGAAGGCCTCGGCTTCAGGGCCGAGAAGCTGCGCTTCGGGGACGTGGACAACCTCTGGCTGCGCCGGGGCGACAGCGGGCCGCTGTTCTGCTTCGCCGGCCACACCGACGTGGTCCCGCCCGGCCCGCTGGAGAAGTGGGACAGCCCGCCCTTCGCCCCCGAGGTCCGCGACGGCATGCTCTACGGGCGCGGCGCGGCCGACATGAAGGGCAGCATCGCCGCCATGACCACCGCGGTGGAACGCTTCGTCGCCGCGCACCCCGGGCACACCGGCTCCATCGCCTTCCTCATCACCAGCGACGAGGAAGGCCCCTCGATCAACGGCACGGTGAAGGTGGTCGAGGTGCTGGAGGCGCGCAACGAGAAGATCGACTGGTGCCTGGTGGGCGAGCCCTCCAGCACCACGAAGGTCGGCGATGTGATCAAGAACGGCCGGCGCGGCTCGCTCTCGGGCACCCTCACCGTCTACGGCCGCCAGGGCCACGTGGCCTACCCGCATCTGGCGGAAAACCCCATTCACCGGCTCGCCCCGGCACTGGCCGAGCTGGCCGCGCAGGAATGGGACCAGGGCAACGAATTCTTCCCGCCCACCACCTTCCAGGTCTCCAACCTCAATGCCGGCACCGGCGCCAACAACGTCATCCCGGGCGAGGCCGTGGCGCTCTTCAATTTCCGCTTCAGCACCGAGACCACCGAGGCCGAACTCAAGCAGCGCGTGCACGACATCCTGGACAGGCACGGCCTGCGCTACGACCTGGAATGGACCCTCTCCGGTCATCCCTTCCTCACCCCCGAAGGCGAACTGGTAGAGGCCGCCGTCGCCGCCATCCGCGAGCAGACCGGCACCGACACCGAGCTCTCCACCGCCGGCGGCACCTCCGACGGCCGCTTCATCGCCCCCACCGGCGCCCAGGTCCTGGAGCTCGGGCCCTTGAACGCCACCATCCACCAGCGCAATGAACACGTGCGGGTGGAAGACCTGGATACCCTGAGCGCGATCTACGAGGGGATACTGGAGCGGTTGCTGCCGGGCTGAGCGGACAGCGTGGCTTGCCCCGGAGGGCACAAAGAAAGACCCTGCGCCTGATCGTCATTCCTGCGTAGGCAGGAATCCCGAAGGGCGGGCTGAGATGCATCGGGAGACTGCATGCCCCCTGCATCCCGTGTCTCAGGAACGGGGATCACGTATTGCCAGACCGGCAATAGGGGCCGGCAATCGGCGCCGGCAGTCGGCGAATGCTCAGTCCTGCCAGTCGCGATACGGGTGCCTGACCAGGCAGACGTTGTAATAACGCGGGTCGTGCGAGACCTCGTCGCCCAGCCAGTCGGGATGTTCGAAGTCCTCGTCGGGCGAGGACAGTTCGATCTCGGCGACCACCAGCCCCTGGTTGTCACCCTCGAAGACGTCGATCTCCCAGGTATGCGCACCAAGCGGAACCTCGTAGCGGGTCTTTTCGATCAGCGGGCCGTCGGCAAGACGGTCGAGGAGTTCGTGGGCCTCGTCGAGCGGGATGGGGTATTCGTATTCGAGGCGCTCCACGCCCAGCGTGGCACTCTTGATGTTGAGATGGGCCTGCACGTCGGAGACCCGCACCCGGATGGAGACACGCCCGTCGCTGGCCAGGTAGCCCTGGCGGTAATGTACCTGATGGCTGACGCCGGACTTCCAGCCATCGTGCCGCACCAGGAACTTGCGTTCGATCTCGCGTGCCATGCCGGGAGCCGGTGAGAACGGCGGGGCTAGAAGCGCAGCAGCGCGGAACCCCAGGTGAAACCGCCGCCGAAGGCCTCCATCAGCAGGGTCTCGCCCTTCTTCACGCGCCCGTCGCGTACGGCGGCATCCAGCGCCAGCGGCACGGAGGCCGCCGAGGTATTGCCGTGATCGCCTACCGTGACGACGACATGGTCCATGGACATCTTCAGCTTGCGTGCCGTGGCGGCGATGATGCGGATGTTCGCCTGGTGCGGGATCAGCCAGTCGATATCGGACTTGTCCATGTCGTTGGCCGCCAGCGTCTCGTCGACGATCCGCCCGAGGGTGTTCACGGCGATCTTGAAGACCTCGTTGCCCTTCATGTGGATGTAGGCCTCGCTCTGTAGCAGCTTGTCGTAGCCGGTGCTGACGCCATAGGGCACGGTCAGCAGGCTCTCGTAGCTGCCATCGGCATGCAGGTGGGTGGAGAGTATGCCCGGCTCCTCGCTGGCCTCGAGCACCACGGCCCCGGCCCCGTCGCCGAACAGCACGCAGGTGGTGCGGTCGTTCCAGTCGAGGATGCGCGAGAGTGTCTCGGCACCGACCACCAGGGCACAGCGCGCGGCGCCGGTGCGGATGAACTTGTCGGCCACGCTCAGGGCGTAGACGAAACCGGTGCAGACGGCCTGCACGTCGAAGGCGGCACAGCCGTGGATGTCCAGGCGCTGCTGCAGCAGGCAGGCCGTGCTGGGAAAGACGCGGTCGGGCGTGGTGGTGGCGACGATGACGAGATCGACGTCCTCGGGGCGACGCCCGGCCATCTCCAGGGCGCGGCGCGCGGCCTGTTCGGCCAGATCGCAGGTGGTCTCGCCGTCCACGGCAATGTGGCGCTTGCGGATACCGGTACGCTCCTGAATCCATTCGTCCGAGGTGTCGACCATCTTTTCCAGATCCTGGTTGGTCAACACCTTTTCCGGCAGAAAGCTGCCCGTTCCCGTTATGCGTGCGTACATCACTCGGTATGTCTTTCCGTCAAAAGGGTTTCGAGTTTCTTGTCGATCTGCTGTGGCACGTTCTTCTCCGCCTCCATGCGGGCGATCTTGATGGCATTCTCGAACGAAAACACGTCGGCGCCACCATGGCTCTTGATCACGATGCCCTGCAGCCCCAGCAGGCTGGCGCCATTATAACGGCGCGGATCGAAGCGCTGGCGGAACGAGTTCAGCACCGGCAGGGCGAACAGTGCGGCGATGCGGGTGAAGAGGTTCTTCTTGAAGCCGGACTTCAGATGCTGCGAGACCATCTTCGCCACGCCTTCGCTGGTCTTCAGCGAGATATTGCCGACGAAACCATCGCAGACTACCACGTCCACATCGCTGAGGTAGATATCATCCCCCTCCACGAAGCCGATGTAGTTGAGTTCGCTCGCCTCCAGCAGGCGTCCTGCCTCCTTCACCACGTCGTTGCCCTTGATGGCCTCCTGGCCCACGTTGAGCAGGCCGATGCGCGGCGCCGGATTGCTGTCTACCGCGCTGGTGAGCACCGAGCCCATGACGGCGAACTGGTAGAGGTGTTCGGCCGTGCAATCGACGTTCGCACCCAGGTCGAGCATGTGGGTGTGTCCGTGCATGGACGGGATGGAGGTGGCGATCGCCGGGCGGTCGATACCCGGCAGGGTCTTGAGCACGTAGCGCGCCGTGGCCATCAGCGCGCCGGTGTTGCCGGCGCTGACGCAGGCATCCGCCTCGCCTGCCTTGACCAGGTTGATGGCCACGCGCATCGAGGAGTCCTTCTTGTTGCGCAGGGCCTGGGCCGGCGGCTCGCCCATCTCCACCACCTGAGATGCATGATGGATGCGCAGGCGATCGGCCGGGGCCGCCTTCTCGGCATCGAGACGGGCACGCAGTGCCGTCTCGTCGCCGACGAGGATCAGCGCGAGATCGTCGTGGTGCCCAAGGGCATTCAGGGCGGCGGGCACGACCACGTCGGGGCCGAAATCACCACCCATTGCATCCAGGGCCACTGTGTATACGGAAGGCATGAACTGATCCGATCACCACAAAAAGAAAATCGCGGGATGAGAATCCCGCGATATTTCAACTTGCCACATGGAGCTGTCGACGAAAGCGCGGGCGCTTATTCTTCGTCGTCGAGCTCCACCGCGTTCTTGATCACCTGGCGGCCGCGATAGAAGCCATCCGGAGTGATGTGATGGCGCAGATGCGTCTCACCCGTGGTCGGGTCGATGGAAAGCGCCGGGGCGCTCAGCGCATCGTGGGAACGGCGCATGCCGCGGCGGGAACGAGTCTTGCGTCGTTGTTGTACAGCCATGACTAAACTCCAGCTTCAGGTCTTTAATTCGGTTTCAGCGTTTTCAACACGGCGAACGGGTTGTCCTTTTCTTCAACCGGCTCGCCGACACTCTCGGGGTCGAATTCCCGAAGGTCTCGACCCACGCAGTCCTGCAACTCCTGGTGCATGGGTGCCAGCGGCATCTCCAGCAGCAGCTCGTCCTCGATCAGGTCGGCGAGCATCAAAGACTCGTCCTCGACCAGCAGCGGATCGTAGTGCGCCTGCACCATCTCCGCCTCGGCATCGGTCTCGACCACCGCGACGGTGAATTCCTCGCTCACCGGATACGGCATGGGCTGCATGCAGCGCTGACACTGGAGCGTGAGGACCGTCTCCAGCTGCCCGTGGATGAGCGCAATCCCCTGCATGTCGCGGCCGAACTCGAGCCGTACCCGCACCTCGCCTGCATCGGATGACAGCGCCGGGACCAGGCGCACGAGCCGGGACAGGGCAAGCCGCCCTTCCAGACGGCGGCCGGTGTCGGCCAGACGGAACGGGTTCACCCGCTCAGGTATCCGTTCAGACATAAGCCGGCAATTTTACTGGGATATTCGGCGCCGTGTCAAAGAAAAAAGCGCCCAGAAAACCGGGGCTTGCGCTTGATCCGTCGCCCCCGCTCCCGGATACTGGGTGACCGAGCCCGTTTGCCAGCTTCCGGCGACGGGAGGACCTGCACAATGATAAGAAAAATCCTCATCGCAAACCGGGGCGAGATCGCCGTTCGCATCATCCGCGCCTGCGCCGAACTGGGCATCACCTCGGTCGCGGTGTACACGGATGCGGACCGGCATGGCCTGCACGTGAAAAAGGCCGACGAGGCCTATTATATCGGCCCGGACACCCTGGCCGGCTATCTCAACGTGCACCGCATGGTCAACCTGGCCCGCGCCGCCGGCTGCGACGCCATCCACCCGGGCTACGGCTTCCTCTCGGAGAACCCCCAGCTGGCCGAGCGCTGCGCCCTGCACGGCATCCGCTTCATCGGCCCCTCGGCCGAGGTGATCCGCCGCATGGGCGACAAGGTCGCCGCCCGCCAGGCCATGATCGAGGCCGGCGTGCCGGTGGTGCCCGGCAGCGAGGGCAACCTGCATGACGTGGACGAGGCCCTGGCCCTGGCCGGGGAGATCGGCTATCCGGTCATGCTCAAGGCCACCACGGGCGGCGGCGGGCGCGGTATCCGGCGCTGCGACTCGGCCGAGGAGCTGCGGCGCAACTACGACCGCGTGCTGTCCGAGGCGACCAAGGCCTTCGGCAACGCCCAGGTGTTCCTGGAAAAGGCCGTGGTCAACCCGCGCCACATCGAGGCCCAGATCCTGGCCGACAGCCACGGCAACGTGGTACACCTGTTCGAGCGCGACTGCTCCATCCAGCGCCGCCATCAGAAACTGCTCGAGATCGCCCCCTCCCCCCAGCTGACCGACGATCAGCGGGCCTTCGTCGGCGAGATGGCGGTACGGGCGGCGACCGCCGTGGGCTACGAGAACGCGGGCACCGTCGAGTTCCTGATGGATCACGACGGCAGCTTCTACTTCATGGAGATGAACACCCGCCTGCAGGTCGAGCACCCGGTGACCGAGATGATCACCGGCATCGACATCGTGCAGGAACAGATCCGGGTGGCGGCCGGGGAACCCCTGACCTATAGCCAGGAGCAGATCCAGCGCCGCGGCTTTGCCATGGAGTTCCGCATCAACGCCGAAGACCCGAAGAACGACTTCCTGCCGAGCTTCGGGCGCATCACGCGCTATTTCGCGCCGGGCGGGCCCGGCGTGCGCACCGACGGGGCCATCTACACCGGTTACCACATCCCGCCGCATTACGACTCGATGTGCGCCAAGCTCATCGTCTGGGCGCTGGACTGGGAATCCCTGCTGCGCCGCTCGGAGCGCGCGCTCAAGGACATCGGGGTGTTCGGGGTGAAGACCACCATCCCCTATCACCTGGCCATCCTCCACGCCGAGGACTTCCGCAAGGCCTCCTTCGATACGAGCTTCGTGGAGCAGCACCCCGAGCTCGTCCAATACTCCACGAGACGGCCGACGCGAGAGATCGCCGCGGTCATCGCCGCCGCCCTGGCGGCCCATCACGGACTGTAAGCAGGAGCAGACATGTCGACAGCGAAGACGTCGCCATCCAAGGTCGAGATCACCGAAACCATCCTGCGCGACGCACACCAGTGCCTGATCGCCACGCGCATGCGCACCGAGGACATGCTGCCCATTTGCGAGGAGCTCGACCAGGTCGGCTTCTGGTCGCTGGAGGCCTGGGGTGGCGCCACCTTCGACGCCTGCATCCGCTTCCTCAAGGAAGACCCATGGGAACGCCTGCGCAGGCTGCGCGAGGCCCTGCCCAACACCCGGCTGCAGATGCTGTTGCGGGGCCAGAACCTGCTCGGTTACCGCCACTACGCCGACGACGTGGTGCGCGCCTTCGTCGCCCGTGCCGCGGCCAACGGCATCGACGTGTTCCGCATCTTCGACGCCATGAACGACGTGCGCAACCTGCGCGTCTCCATCGAGGCGGTGAAGGCCGCCGGCAAGCACGCCCAGGGCGCCCTCTCCTACACCGTGAGTCCCGTACACGACGTCGAACAGTACGTGGCCATGGCCCGCGAGCTGGTGGCGCTGGGCTGCGACAGCATCGTCATCAAGGACATGGCGGGCCTGCTCACGCCGGCCGCCACCACCGAGCTGGTCAGCGGCCTGGTGGACGCCATCGACGTGCCGCTGCAGCTGCATACCCACGCCACCGCCGGCCAGGCCGAGATCTGCCAGTACAAGGCCATCGAGGCCGGCTGCGCGCGCATCGACACCGCGATCTCCGCCTTTGCCGGCGGCGCCAGCCATGCACCGACCGAGAGCATGGTCGCGGCACTCAGGGACACGCCCTACGACAGCGGGCTCGACCTCAACCGCCTGCAGCGCATCAGCCACTACTTCCGCGAGGTGCGCAAGAAGTACCACCAGTTCGAGAGCGAGTTCACCGGCGTGGACACCCGCGTACTCATCAACCAGGTACCCGGCGGCATGATCTCCAACATGATCAACCAGCTGCGCAGCCAGGGCGCGCTGGAACGGCTGGACGAGGTCATGGAGGAGATACCGCGCGTGCGCGAGGACCTGGGCTACCCGCCCCTGGTGACGCCCACCTCGCAGATCGTCGGCACCCAGGCGGTGATGAACGTACTCACCGGCGAGCGCTACAAGACCATCACCAACGAGGTGAAGCTCTACCTGCAGGGCCGCTACGGCAGGGCACCGGGCAAGATCAACGAGGTGGTCCGCCAGAAGGCCATCGGCAACGCCGACGTGATCGACTGCCGGCCGGCGGACCTGCTGGAACCCGAGATGGAGGCGCTGCAGGAGTCCTGCGGCGCGCTCGCAAAGAGCGAGGAGGACGTGCTCACCTGCGCCATGTTCCCGGAGATCGGACGCGAATACCTGGAGCAACGCGAGGCCGGGAACCTGGTACCCGAGCCGCTGGAACCGCGCAAGGCCGAAGGCGGCGAGAGCGCGCCCACGACTGCCGCCCCGGTGGAATTCAACGCCACCCTGCACGGCGAGACCTACCACATCAAGGTGACCGGTACCGGCCACCGGCGCGAGGCCATGCGCCCCTATTACGTCACCGTGGACGGCATCCCCGAGGAGATCAACCTGGAGATCCTCGACGAACTCATCGCCGCGTCGGACAATGCCGCCGCCCCGGCCCGTAGCGGTGGCAGCCAGCAGAGCCAGCGGCCGCGTGCCACCCGGCCCGGCCACGTGACCACCTCCATGCCGGGCGTGGTGGTGGATGTACTGGTGGCCGAGGGCGACGAGGTCAAGGCCGGCGACGGCCTGCTGGTGCTCGAGGCCATGAAGATGGAGACGGAGATCCAGGCGCCGGTCAGCGGCACGGTCAAGGCCATCCACGTCGCCAAGGGCGAGAACGTCAATCCCGACGAGACCCTGATCGAGATCGAATGAGCGCCCCGCCCCGCCTGATCCTCGGCTCGACCTCGCCGTTTCGCCGCGAGCTGCTGGCACGCCTGCACCTGCCCTTCGAGACCGCCGCGCCGGACATCGACGAGACCCGGCTGCCGGACGAGCCACCCCCGGCCTACGTGCAGCGCCTGGCCCGGCTCAAGGCCGAGGCCGTGGCGGCGCAGACCACGGGGGAGGCGCTGATCATCGGCTCCGACCAGTGCGCCGTGCTCGGCGAGACCATCCTCGGCAAGCCGCACACCCACGAAAGGGCCGTGGCGCAACTGCGTGCCTGCGCCGGCCGGGTCGTCACCTTTCATACCGGCCTGTGCCTGCTCGACACGCGCACCGCCCGGACCGAGGTCGACGACATCCGGTTCGAAGTCGGCTTCCGCCGGCTCTCGGACGCGGAGATCGACAACTACCTGCGCCTCGAACAGCCCTACAACTGCGCCGGCAGCTTCAAGTCCGAGGCACTGGGCGTGGCACTCTTCGACCACCTGCGCGGCGACGACCCCTCCGCCCTGGTCGGCCTGCCGCTCATCCGCCTGCTCGCGATGCTGCGCGCGGCCGGCGTCAATCCCCTGCTGCCGGACCCACCGGCGGCCTGACGCAAAAGGCCCGGGATTGCCGGGCCTTTTGCGTTGTCCGATGTGTTGTTGCCAACCTAGCGCAGGGTCGGCTCCGTGACGGCCTCCACCGCCCCCTTCGCCACCGAGGCGCCGAGGTTGGTGAGGAAGCGGTCGAACACGCTCTTGCGCGGCGTGAAGTCGACGATATTGGACTCGCCGATCACCTCGCGCGCCACGTAGCCCGCACTGCCCAGCTCGTCCACCAGCCCCAGCGCCAGCGCCTGGTCGCCGGTCCAGACCAGGCCCGAGAAGATCGCCGGGTCATCGGCCAGGCGATCGCCGCGTCCACGCTTCACGGTGTCGATGAACTGCTGGTGGATGGCATCCAGCAGGTCCTGCATATGCGCCTTCTCCGTCTCGCCCTCCGGCAGGAAGGGGTCCAGCAGCCCCTTGTGCTCGCCGGCGGTCATCAGCCGGCGTTCGATACCCAGCCGGTCGATGGCATCGACGAAGCCGAAGCCGTCGAAACGCACGCCGATGGAGCCCACCACGCTCGCCTTGTCGGCATAGATGCGATCGGCGGCCGCGGCCACGTAGTAGCCGCCGGAGGCGCAGATGTCCATCACCACGGCATACAGCGGGATGTCCGGGTACTCGCTGCGCAGGCGCTCGATCTCGTCGTTGATGTAACCGGACTGCACGGGGCTGCCGCCGGGGCTGTTGATGCGCAGGATCACGCCCACGGTGTTCCTGTCCTCGAAGGCCGCGCGCAGACCGGTGACGATGCGATCCGCCGAGGCATCGGAATCGGCGGAGATCACACCCGAGAGGTCCACCAGCGCGGTGTGCTTGCCGACGCGGCCCTGGCTCGCCATGTTCAGCAGGTACGGGCCAAGCAGGCTCACGGTCATCAGGGTGATGACCAGGAAGAACATGACGATGCGCCAGCGGCGCGCCAGCTTCTGCTCGCGCAGCCCTTCCAGGGCGAGCTGGGTGATCACCTGGCGCTCCCAGTTGTCGGGGGCGTTGCCGCTGCGCGGCTCCGGATTCTGCTCGGTCATGCGATGTCCTTGTGTGGGTGATTCATCAGGCGGCGGAACGGGCCTTGCGGCCCAGCCAGGCCGGGAGTTCGGCGATATCGTCGATATGCCCCGCACTGGCATGTTCCAGCAGACGCTCCAGCGCGTGCACGCCGTAGCTCACGGCCAGGCCGTGCGTGCGGGCGTTGGCAGCCATGAGCATGTCGTATTCGGTGTCGCCGATCATGAGCGTGCGGGCCGGTGGCGTGTCCAGGTCGACCATGATCTCCTCGAGCATGGCCGGGTGGGGTTTGGAGAAGGTCTCGTCGGCACAGCGCGTGGCGTGGAAGAACGGCGACAGCCCCTCGGCCTCCAGCACCCGGTCGAGCCCGCGGCGGGCCTTGCCCGTGGCCACGGCCAGCAGGTAGCCGGCCTCCGTCAGGGCCTCCAGCACCGCCCGCGCGCCGGGAAAGAGCTGGCTCGGCGTATCGTCCTCGAACAGGAAGTGGCGGCGGTAGGCCTCGCTGAAGGCCTGGATGAAGGCCGCGTCGGCATCGGCGTAGGGCGCGCGGATGGCCTCGGCGAGACCGAGGCCGATGATGTTGCTGAGCTGCGCCTCGTCACGCGGTTCGGCGCCGATGTCGTCGATGGACTTCGAAAGGCAGCGCACGATGCGCGCCTGGGAATCCATCAGCGTCCCGTCCCAGTCGAAGACCAGCAGATCGTATGGCTTGTTCATGTCTCCAGCTCGTCCAGCACCTGCTGCAACTCGGGCGGCAGCCGTGTCGTGATGTCGTAGTTACCACCGGTCTCCGGCAGGCGAAAGCGCAGGTGCGCTGCATGCAGGAACAGGCGCTTGAGCCCGTGCCGCTTCAGTTCCCGGTTGCACTCGAAGTCGCCGTACTTGTCGTCGCCGGCCAGCGGATGCCCCAGGTGCGCGGCATGCACGCGGATCTGGTGGGTGCGACCGGTATCGATGCGTACGTCCATCAGGGTGAACCGTGCCAGCCGGGTCACCGGCGTGAAGTGGCTGACCGAATCCTTGCCCTCTTCATCGATCGCCACCAGGCGTTCCTGGCCGCGACGCCCCGTGCGGGCCAGCGCCTCGTCCACCCGGCGCGTCCCGCCCTGCCAGCGCCCGGTCACCAGGGCCAGGTAGTGTTTCTCCACCCCCCCCTCGCGCAGCTGCCAATGAAAGGCGTTGAGTGCCGGGCGGGTCTTGGCGATCACCAGGCAGCCGCTGGTGTCGCGGTCCAGGCGATGACCGAGCTCCAGAAAGGGCTGGTTGGGGCGCGCCTCCCGCAGGGCCTCGATGAGACCGAAGGCGAGGCCGCTGCCACCGTGGACGGCCAGCCCCGCCGGCTTGTCGACCACCAGCAGTGCGTCGTCCTCGTAGACAATGGCCGCCTCGATCCGTTCACGCACCGCCGGCGGCACCGACGGGCGCTCGCCGGGTGCCGCCTGGTACACGGGCGGCAGACGTACCTCGTCGCCGGCCTCCACGCGGTAGTCCGCCCTGGCGCGCTTGCGGTTCACCCGCACCTCGCCCTTGCGGAGCATCTTGTACACGCGGCTGCGGGGAACGCCCTTGAGGTGGCGGGCAAGAAAGTTGTCGAGTCGCTGGCCGGCGTCCTGCTGTCCGACCTCGACATGGCGGACGCCCTGCCGCGCCCGTTCAGGGGTTGCGGTCATGGCCGAATAATAACAGTTCAATCAATCATTTGCAGGGACTTTGGAAGCTTGATATAGTGCTCCGAGCGCGCGACTCCGTAACGCCCCTGGCGGGTCGCAGGCCGCGCGCCCCGTAACCACCGGTTTCCCGGTCACCGCCCCGCCCTGCGGGACGATGGCCAGCCAAGCAAAAGGTTTCGCTCCAAGCACTCCATGCGAATGAGCGGTTTCATGAACACGCACGCTCCCACCTTCGATTCGCGGTCCGCCGCGGGCGTCTTGCTCCCGTGGCTGTGCCTTTGCGCGCTCTTCCTGCGCCGCAGCACATCCAACGCGTCGACAATCCGTTCCTGCGGTCTGCGCACCGGGGTGGTCGAGCCGACAGCTCGAGTACAACTAAATGAAAAGAATTCTGATCAATGCGACGCAGCCCGAAGAGCTGCGCGTGGCGATGGTCGACGGCCAGCGCCTCTACGACCTGGATATCGAAACCCTGGCCCGCGAACAGAAAAAGGCCAATATCTACAAGGGTGTCATCACCCGGGTTGAACCCTCCCTCGAAGCGGCCTTCATCAACTATGGCGCCGAGCGCCATGGCTTCCTGCCGTTCAAGGAAATCTCCCGCAGCTATTTCGCCAAGGAGGCCCTGGAGGCTGAGGGGCGTCCCAGCATCAAGGATGCGGTGAAGGAAGGCCAGGAGATCCTGGTCCAGGTGGAGAAGGAAGAACGCGGCAACAAGGGTGCCGCGCTGACCACCTTCGTCAGCCTTGCCGGCCGCTACCTGGTGCTGATGCCGAACAACCCCCGTGCCGGCGGCGTGTCCCGTCGCATCGAAGGCGAAGACCGCGCCGAGATCCGCGAGGCCCTCTCCCAACTGAACCTGCCGCAGGGCATGGGCGTGATCGTGCGTACCGCCGGCGTGGGCCGCAGCACCGAGGAATTGCAGTGGGACCTCGACTACCTCATCACCCTGTGGGATGCGATCCAGAAGGCGGGCGAGGAGAACAAGGCACCCAAGCTCATCTATCAGGAGAGCAATGTCATCATCCGCGCCCTGCGCGACTACTTCCGCAACGACATCGGTGAGATCATCATCGACAACCCGGAGGTGTACCAGCAGGCGCAGGAATTCGTCTCACAGGTGATGCCGCACAACCAGCGCAAGCTGAAGCTCTACACCGACCCGGTTCCGCTGTTCAACCGCTACCAGATCGAGAGCCAGATCGAGTCCGCGTTCACCCGCGAGGTGCACCTGCCCTCCGGCGGCTCCGTCGTCATCGACCACACCGAGGCACTCACCGCCATCGACATCAACTCGGCGCGCGCCACCAAGGGCAGCGACATCGAGGAGACGGCGCTCAACACCAACCTGGAGGCGGCCGAGGAGATCGCCCGCCAGCTGCGCCTGCGCGACCTGGGCGGCCTCATCGTCATCGACTTCATCGACATGGCGCCGAGCAAGAACCAGCGCGAGGTGGAAAACCGCCTGCGCGACGCCCTGAAGATGGACCGGGCCCGCGTGCAGATCGGCCGCATCTCGCGCTTCGGCCTGCTGGAGATGTCGCGCCAGCGCCTGCGTCCGTCGCTGGGCGAGTCCAGCCAGATCGTCTGCCCGCGCTGCAACGGCCATGGCACCATCCGCGGCGTGGAATCCCTGGCCCTGTCGGTGCTGCGCCTGGTCGAAGAAGAGGCGATGAAGGAAAAGACCGGTCACGTGGTCGCCCAGCTGCCCGTGAATGCCGCCACCTTCCTGCTGAATGAAAAGCGCGAGGACATCAGCGCCATCCAGCAGCGCCACGGCGTCGAGATCACCCTGGTGCCCAACCCCCACATGGAGACCCCGCACTTCGAGGTCATCCGCCTGCGTGCCGACGAGGTCCAGGGCGAGCTCAAGGGCAAGTCCAGCTACGAGCTCGTGACCCGCGAGGAACCCGAGCTGCCCCAGAGCACCGCGCCACAGCGTGCCCCCGAGGCCGCCGCGGTGAAGACCGTCACCCCGTCCATGCCGGCCCCGGCACCCGCCCCCATCGAACCCGAGGCCGAGGCGGCCCCACAGGCCCCCGTGGCCCTGAAGCCCCAGGCCCCGGGTCTGCTGGTGCGCCTGTGGAACCTGCTGTTCGCGCCGGCACCGGAACGCAGCACCGAGACCAGCGAGAAAAAGACGCGTCGCCGCGACAGCTCGGCCCAGTCCGAGGGACGTGGCGCCGCACGCGGCAATGCCACCAACGGCAACCGCCGCGGCCGCGGCGGGCGCAGCAGCAACCGTCGGCGTAGCGAGACCGGCAGCCAGCAGGAGCGCCGCAAGCCGCAGACCGATGGACGCAAGTCCGAGACTCGTGACAAGTCCGCCGACTCGTCCCCGAAATCGCGTGACGAAGCCGGCACCCGGTCCCAGGAGCAGGCGGCACAGTCCTCCCCGCGTTCCGCCGAAGGCTCGGACGCCGGTCAGGACAGGAGTACCGGTGAATCCCGGTCCCGACGTGGTCGACGCTCCGGACGCCGGCGTCGCCGCAGCCCGGGTCAGGACGCCCAGGGCAGTGAGAACAACGGCAACAACGGCGGTAACGATGCCCAGCAGGCAACCGAGACCGGCCGCCCCGAGACGACGGAGAAGAAGGAGTCCGCTGCGGATGCGGGCACGCCCAGGCAGCCGCGTGGTTCGCATGGCGATGACCGCCAGCAGGGCCGCCGCCTGCGGGCACAGCGCCAGGAGACCGGTCGCGCCGCTGACCGCCAATCCGCCGGTGACGACGGGTCGCGACAGGACGTGAATCCGCAATCGGAGGCCACACCGAAGCCGGAGGCCGCACCGAAGCCGGAAGCCGCACCGCAGCCGGAAGCCGCACCGAAGCCGGAAGCCGCACCGAAGCCGGAGGCCGCACCGAAGCCGGAGGCCGCGCCGAAGCCCGAGGCCGCGCCGAAGCCCGAGGCTGCACCGAAGCCGGAGGCCGCACCGAAGCCGGAGGCTGCACCGAAGCCGGAGGCCGCACCGAAGCCGGAGGCCGCACCGAAACCGGAGGCCGCACCGACGAAGCCGGAAGCCGCACCGAAGCCCGTTGATCCCCAGAAGGGGAATGACGCCCCGGGCGCTTGATCCAGGTAGCCGGCGCAGAAACGCGAAGGGCCCGCCTTGATAGCGGGCCCTTCGCGTTTTGGCCGTCGCCAGACGACGGCCGGGATCGCATGGCTATTTCAGGCGACGACGGATGTCCGCCAGCAGGCCTTCGGCCGCCTGCTCCACCAGGTCGAGCACGCGCTCGAAACCGGCGGCACCGCCGTAATAGGGGTCCGGCACCTCGCGCACCGGACTGTCCGGGGCGAAGTCGAGAAACAGGCGGATGCGCTCGCGATGCCCGGTCGGGCAGCTTGCCTGCAGAATGGAGAGATTGTCCTCGTCCATGGCGAGGATGTAATCCCAGCCAGTGAAGTCTTCGTCGCTCACGCGTCGCGCCCGCTGGTGGCCGATCTCGACCCCGCGGCGAGCCGCCGCTTCCCGCGCGCGCTCATCCGGGGGATTGCCGACGTGATAGGCATGGGTTCCCGCCGAATCGATCTCGATGTGCGCCGACAGCCCTTCCCGCTCGACCAGCGCCTCGAAGACACCCTGGGCCGTCGGTGAGCGGCAGATGTTGCCCATGCAGACGAACAGCACACGTATCGGAGTACTCATGGAATACCTCTGTATTGTTCCTGGTATGACTGACCGCCCTGATCATAACGCCGTCGGCCGAAGCCGTTCAGTCGGCCAGTGAAAATCCGCTGCCTGCCGCCAGCTGCCCCCACACCGCATCGAGCACGACATCGAGCGCGCCGGCATCCAGTCCCAGGCGTTCGAGCGCCGCGGGCTCGATGGTGGTCACGCCATCGTCACCCGGGTTGCCGAAGGCCAGCGCACGGCAGAGGGCATCGGCGACGTGGACGATATCGGCAAGTGGCGCCCCGCCCGCCCTGTCTATCGAGTGATGCAGGCCGATGGCCGATACGATCTCGGGCGAGAGATGCCAGCGCCTGGCCAGGTGCCCGCCGACATGTGCGTGATCCAGTTCCAGCAGGGCGGCCTCGGCCTCGATGAAGCGGCAATCATGGGTCTTGCAATAGGCAACCACACGACGGAGTTCTTCGGCAAAGCGCAGGTTCATGAAGGCCTTGCCGACATCATGCAATAAGCCGGCGACAAAGGCGGCCTCCTCGTCCACGCCGGGCACGTCGATGGCGAGCCGCCGGGCGAGCATGGCCACGCCATACGCATGCGCCCAGAGACCCTGCTGATCCAGCGGCCCACCGGCAGCGTTGCCGAGCACGCGGATGATACCCACACCCAGCACCAGATTGCGCAGTGTATTGCTGCCGAGAATCACGAAGGCATCCCGCAGCGACGATACCTTGCCTGTCAGGCCGTAAAACGGTGAATTCGCGACCCGCAGTACCTGCGACACCAGCGACTGGTCCTTGCGTATCACCAGATCCAGACGCTCGAACTCGAACTCCGGGTCATCGAAGACCTCCAGGGCCTGCAGCAGGACGGCGGGCAGGGGTGGCAGGTCCGCCAGTTCGCGTTCCAGATCGGCCGGGGTCATGCGTCACTCCCCAGTCGCGCCAGCATCTGGCGGCGCACCGATTCCCGCACCCGGCGCATCAGCTGGGAATCGTCACAGTGTCTGAATCGATGTGACAGCTGGGCATCGATGGCGGCGATCTGCCCGGCGTAACGCGTGCTATCCAGCGCGACATGCACCGGGACCTGCATCACGCCACGCTGGGCGAGCATCTGCAGGGCGCGCTCGTGCAGCATCGCATCGGCCCGCAACAGCAGGTCGCCGGATGCACCGCGGATATCTTCGGCCAGACGGCTGCCGGGCTCGACCTGAGCCAGCTCCCGCCACTCAATCGGCATCGTGACACCCCTCCTGCCGGATCAACGTCACGATCCAGCCTTGCGATGCCGAGGACCTGCCCATGCGGCGCACCTGCGCAGCCACCGGGCCGATACCCGCCAATTCCAGAGCCTGTGTAAAAAAGGCTTCCGATGATGCGCGCAGGCTGTCGGACAAGGCCGCTGCGCACTGCGCGAGTGAGGTCCCCACCAGGGCAGCGCCCGGGCTGGCGGAAAACAGGCGCATGGCCTCCTCGTTCGCATAGGCGACAATGCCATCCGGATCGATGCCGAGCGCCGCGACAGGCAGGCGGTCCAGCATTTCGTGCGAGATGCGCAGGGAGGCGGCGTGTATCTCCAGGTGCCGGGTCTTTTCCTCCACCCGCCGCTCCAGTGCCTGGTTGAGACTGGCCAGTTCCGCATTGGCCTCGCGCAGTTCGGCATTGAGACGCCGGTTTTCACGCTGCAGTTCGTAGAGGGAAAACGCCTCGCGCGTGATCTCGCGCAGCTCTTCATCGTTCCAGGGCTTGGTCAGGAACTTGTATACGGCGCCCTCGTTGATGGCCGAGGTCACCGAACGCAGGTCCGTGAATCCGCTGAGCACGATACGCAGGGTATCGGGCCAGCGCGTCTTCACCTGGCGCAGGAAGTCCACGCCGTTCATCCCGGGCATGCGGTAGTCGGATATGATCACGCCAACCTCATGATGCGAAAGTATCGCCAGTCCCTCCTCGCCACCGGAGGCCAGCAACAGCTCATAGGGCTCATGACGAAACATGCGACGCAGGGCCTGCAGCGTGTTGGGCTCGTCATCGACCAGCAGCAGCCGCGAACGGACTGTCGTCGGTGCCGTTACATCCTCGCTGATCACGTCGAACCGCCCCCGGGATAAAAACAGAAGGCCGCACCACCCACAGGCAATGCGGCCCTGGAAAGCACGGGCTCAGGCCAGTGCGCGGCGCATCACGTCGAAGCTCTTGACGAAGGGGCCCGCCATGCGCGGATCCTTGACCATCGAGGCATAGTCGCCGGAGCGGAAGCGCAGCTTGCGCTGGGTATAGGCCAGCGCAAGCGCCATCAGGCTGGGCGGCTTGGCCATCCACTGCGCCCACTGATCGGGGCTCGCGCGCAGATCCCAGTTCAGGGTCTCGCCATTATGCGGGCCGATGGAGGTGATACGCCCCCCATTCACCACATAAACCACGCTGGGCGCGGGATCGCTGTCATACCCGTAACCGATGACCGCATTGAAGTTGATGCGTTCCAGTTCGTCGGCCAGCGCCCCATCGCTGTTCCAGGCATCCATGTAGGCCTTCATCCAGTCCGCGGAAAACAGTTCAGCCATGCTGCATGCTCCCTGAGTGCAATCGTGTCGGTGGCAGTGGAATCCGCCACAGGCAGACCCCGAAAACCCTTTTTAATCATTTAGTTATAAAGTGGCGGCATTATACCACCATTCGCGTGTCGATCCATGCGCAGAGACCGCGGAGACCTTGCGGCCAACACAGGACCATGGAAGGGCGCCCGATGGCCGGTTCGCGGCCCTGATCGGGGCCCATAACGACACAGGGCCACCCGCCCGGGTGGCCCTGTGTCGCGTCGGTACCGGTGCAGTCGGGTCTAGACCTTGAACTGCCCCAGGCCCATCTGCAGATCGGCCGCCAGGCGCGCGAGTTCCTGGGAGGCCTCGTCGGTCTGCCGGCTGCCATCGGCAGACTGGTTGGCCAGCGCCTGGATGTTGCTGGTGTTGCGGTTCAGCTCCTCGGTCACGGCGGCCTGCTCCTCGGCGGCGCTGGCGATCTGCACGTTCATGTCGGTGATGGTCTTCACCGCCCGGGCGATGTCGTCCAGGGCCTTGCCGGCCTGGGCGGCCTTCTCGACGCTGGTCTCCGCGTCCTTGCGGCCCGCCTCCATCTCGCCGGCAGCCTGGCTGGCGGTGGCCTGCAGGGATTCGATCATGCCCTGGATCTCGCGGGTGGACTGCTGGGTGCGCGAGGCTAGCTGGCGCACCTCGTCGGCCACCACGGCGAAGCCCCTGCCCTGCTCGCCGGCACGCGCGGCCTCGATGGCGGCGTTGAGCGCCAGCAGGTTGGTCTGCTCGGCAATGCCCTTGATCACCTCGAGCACGGTGCCGATATCCACGCTGGCACTCTCGAGACTGGTCATGGTCTGGGAAAGTCCTTCGACGCGCGCAGCCAGGGCATTGATGGCCGCCACGGTGTCGTGCACCACCCGCTGCCCGCCGCTGGCCTGCTCGTCGGCCGCACGGGCCGCCATCTCGGCCTCCTGGGCATTGCGCGCGACCTCCTGCACGGTGGCCGTCATCTCGTTCATGGCGGTAGCAACCTGATCGATCTCGCTGAGCTGCTGGCTGACGGCCTGGCGGCTGTCGGTGGCGACCATGGAGAGCTCCTCCGAGGCCGCACTGAGCTGGGCGGTGGAGTCGACGGAACGGGCCACCAGCTCCTGCAGCTTGGCGACGAACTGGTTGAAGGCACGGGCCAGCCGCCCCATCTCGTCACGGGTGCTGGCATCCAGGCGCACGGTGAGGTCGCCCTCGCCCTGGGCGACGTTCTCAAGGTGACCGATGAGCGCGCGCATGGGCCGCACGATCAGCAACGGCATGACGATGGCGATGAGCAGGATGATCGCGATGCCCGCAACGAGCAGGGTGACGACGAGTTGCTGGCCGGCGGCGACATCGTTCTGGCCCATGGTCGCGACCGCCTGGGTGCGGTTGAGCATGATCTCGCCCATCACGTCGATGTGGTCGCGCATGCCCTCGAAGGACTGGCCCACTGCCCCGAAGCTCAGCGCGGTGGCCTCCTCGCGGCCACTGAGGGCGTTGTCGGTGAGGTTGGCGACCAGTGCACGGGTCTGGCGCTCCCAGTTGGCCTGGGCCTGACGGTAGTCGGCGATGGCCTGACCCAGCCCCAGCATGTCGACCTTGCCGGCCTCCTCCACCAGGGTGATGAACTTGCCGATGCGGTCGCGGGCCTGCACGATGTTTTCGTCGTGCATGCCCAGCATCTTCCGGTAGGCGTCCGACCCTGGCTCCAGGAACAACAGACTGCGCTCGGCCACCTGGGCCTGATAGAGGTCGCGGTCGGCCTGCAGGAGGAAGTTGAGACCGTTCACGTCCAGCGTGGCCAGCTCGTCGATCTCTTCTCCCAGCACCATGAGCTTGCTGATGGAGACCGCCGCCATGGCGATGAAGAGTGCCGCAACCAGCCCCAGCGGGATCAGGAGCTTGTTGCGAAAGGAAAGATTCTGAAACCAGTGCATGACACCAATGCTCCCTTATGTATTGTTGGCAGTGCCCGGCGCCACGCCCCCCTGGCAGGAAACGTCACGATCCGTACGGTTTCCTATAGCGGCCATTTCGGCAAAAGATTGAGCTTTTTTCTCTACTCGGCAGAAGAGCGGGTATCCGGGCCGCGCCCCTCGGGCCTTTTGCACGCGGGGCACGATCTTGCGAGACTGGCATGACATTCTGATGACAGATGACCCATGCCCGAGATCAAACGCCTGCGCGGCAGCGCCATCCTGCCCTGGATCCCGGAACTCGCCCGCCTGCGCATCCGGGTGTTTCGCGAGTTTCCCTACCTGTATGACGGCGACGCGGATTACGAGGCGCGCTATCTGCGTACCTACACGAACTCGCCGGACAGCGTGGTGGTGCTGGTGTTCGACGGGGAGCAGATCGTCGGGGCCTCGACGGGACTGCCGCTCGCCGACGAGACGGACAACGTGATCGCCCCCTTTCGCGAGGCGGGCATGGATGTGGCTCGCATCTTCTATTTCGGTGAATCGGTGCTGCTGCCCGAATACCGTGGGCAGGGGCTCGGCGTGCGTTTCTTCGTGGAACGTGAGGCCCACGCCCGCGCGCTCGGGGGCTTCGACCTCACTTGCTTCTGCGCCGTGGACCGCCCCACCGACCACCCGCGCCGCCCGGCCGGTTACTCCCCGCTGGACCGCTTCTGGGAGAAACGCGGCTACCGCCGCCATCCGCAACTCAGGGCCGCGTTCTCCTGGCAGGACCTGGACGAAGCCGGCGAATCCGCCAAGCCGATGACCTTCTGGCTGAAACGGCTGGCGTCCGCAACCGCCATTTGACATCACCGTTCAGGCTGACAACACTGGCCCGGATTCGCCGGCGGGTCATCCATGCATCCTCGGCCAGCTACACTCGTAACAGCCTGGCCCGCCAGAGGCCGTGACAGGAGTCCACCATGAGCGGAAACGACAAGAAGAAGCTGCCCTCCACCGTCCTCATCCCGGTCTTCATCCCTGCCGTCATCATCACCGCGCTGCTGGTGATCGGCACCATGAGCAACCCGAAGCTCGCCGGCCAGGCCTTCAGCGCGACGCTGAGCTACATCACCCAGACCTTCGGCTGGTTCTACATGCTGGCGGTGGCGATCTTCCTGGTGTTCATCGTGGTGGTGGCGATCTCGCCCTGGGGCCGTACCCGGCTCGGGCCCGACCATGCCGAGCCGCAGTACAGCTTCCCGGCCTGGTTCGCCATGCTGTTCTCTGCCGGCTACGGCATCGCCCTGCTGTTCTTCGGCGTGGCCGAACCGGTGCTGCATTACGCCTCGCCGCCGACCGGCGCGCCGCAGACCCTGGATGCCGCCAAGCAGGCGATGCAGATCGCCTTCTTCCACTGGGGCTTCCACATCTGGGCCATCTACGGCCTGACCGGCCTGGTGCTGGCCTATTTTGCCTTCCGTCACGGGCTGCCGCTGTCCATGCGCTCGGCGCTCTACCCGCTGATCGGCGAGCGCATCCACGGGCCCATCGGCCACACGGTGGACGTGGTCGCCATCCTCGGCACCCTGTTCGGCATCGCCACCACCCTGGGGCTGTCGGTGGCGCAGATCAACGCCGGGCTCAACTACCTGTGGCCCGAGATCCCGGTGAACACCACCGTGCAGGTGGTCGCCATCGTGCTCATCACCGCCGCCGCCATCGTCTCGGTGGTGGCGGGGCTGGACAAGGGCGTGAAGCGGCTCTCCATCCTCAACATGGTGCTGGCCGTCTCACTCATGGCCTTCGTCTTCATCGTCGGCCCCTCCATCTTCATCATGGAGACCTTCCTCGAGAACACCGGGGTATACCTCAACAACATCGTCGAGCGCACCTTCAGCCTGCAGGCCTACGAACACAGCGACTGGATCGGCAACTGGACCCTGTTCATCTTCGGCTGGACCATCGCCTGGGCGCCCTTCGTCGGCCTGTTCATCGCCAAGATCAGCCGCGGGCGCACCATTCGCCAGTTCGTCTTCGGCGTGCTGTTCGTCCCGACCATCTTCACCTTCCTCTGGTTCTCGATCTTCGGCGACACCGCGCTGCACATGATCCTGGTGGAGGGCTACACGCAGATCATCGACGACGTGCAGGCCGATACCGCCATCGCCCTGTTCAAGCTGTTCGAGCAGCTGCCCCTGAGCTCCATCGTCTCCTTCATCACGGTGGTGCTCATCATCACCTTCTTCGTCACCTCCTCGGACTCGGGCTCGCTGGTGATCGATTCGCTGGCCTCCGGCGGCGCGGCCGCTACGCCGGTGTGGCAGCGTGTCTTCTGGGCCAGCATCGAGGGTGTGGTGGCCGCCGCCCTGCTCATCGCCGGCGGCCTCAGCGCACTGCAGACCATGAGCATCACCAGCGCCCTGCCCTTCGCCATCATCATGCTGATCGCCGCCATCGGCATGTGGCGGGCACTGGTGATCGAGGGGCATCGCGAGGTGAGCCTGCAGTCGCACATGCGCACCGCGGCACATGCCGGCGGCGCCGGTCCGGGCAGCTGGAAGGAGCGGCTCTTCGACCTGCTCACCTACCCCACCCGCAGCGAGGTGGAGACCTTCATCAGCACCACGGCACACAATGCCATGCGCCACGTCGCCGACGCCCTGAAGGAGAAGGGCTGGCCGGGCGAGATCTGCATCGATGAAACCAACCAGCGTGCCTTTCTCGAGATCGTCAAGGAAGGCGAGGTGGACTTCATCTACGACATACGCATGCGCGGTTACGCCAAACCGAGCTTTGTCTACCCCGAGCAGGCGCGCAACCCGGATGGCGATGAACAGTACTACCGCGCCGAGGTCTTCCTGCGCCGGGGCGGCCAGGCCTATGACATCTACGGCTACGACGAGCAGGAGGTGATCGACGACATCCTCAGTCAGTTCGAGAAATACCTGCACTTCCTGCACATCTCTCCCGGCATCCTGCCCTGGAAGATGGAAGAACATGACGACATGCTGCTGCCGTCGGAGGACGAGGAGAAGCCGGCCGGTACCTGATCAGGCCACACCAGGCCCGCCCGATCGGGGCGGGACTTCAGGTCTCGGCCACCATGCGCGCCACCAGCCGGCGCACCACCGGCACGACGAAGAGCGAGATGGGAAAGGCCACCGCCCAGGCACTGGGGAAGGCATGCAGCAGCCAGCGCAGCATGAAGTCGTGCACCCAGCCCAGGTTGATGAAGGTGATCACCCCCGACATCAGGAAGGACATCATCAGCGACATCAACAGGGCAAAGACGAGGCTGTAATAACGCGCCGACAATCTCAAGGAATGGCTCTCCACTAGTGCTTCTGCGTTTCCGCACTATACCCGACATGACTGCAGCCCGGCCGGCAGCCTGCCCATATCCTCGTCGGCGGGCTGATCGGGTATAGTCACCGAAACCCGGCCCGCCCACTGCTCCAGGGAGCACCTGCCATGCCAGACACCACCGGCCTCCTGATCGGCGGCACTGCCGATGCACGCCACGTGCAGCAACTCGCCCGCATGAGCAACCGCCATGGCCTGATCGCCGGCGCCACCGGCACCGGCAAGACCGTCACCCTGCAGGTGCTGGCCGAGGGTTTTTCACGCCTCGGGGTGCCGGTATTTCTCGCCGACGTGAAGGGCGACCTGGCGGGGCTCTCCCGGCCGGCCGCCCCGCATCCGAAGATCGAGGAGCGCATCCGTCATATCGGCATCGACGGCTATCAGTCGCGCGCCTTTCCCGTCGCCTTCTGGGACCTGTTCGGCATCAACGGACACCCCGTGCGGACCACCATCTCGGAAATGGGCCCGCTGCTGCTCACCAGCCTGCTCGAGCTCAATGCCACCCAGGAGGGCGTGCTCTATGCCGCCTTCCGCATCGCCGACGACCAGGGCATGCTACTGCTGGACCTCAAGGACCTGCGCGCCCTGCTCACCTGGATGGCCGAGAACCGCAAGGACCTGGAAAAGGACTACGGCAGCCTGGCCACGGCCAGCATCGCGGCCATCCAGCGCAGTCTGCTGGTGCTGGAAGAACAGGGGGCAGACCGCTTCTTCGGCGAGCCCGCCATCCGGCTGGACGACCTGATGCTCACCGATTTCTCGGGCAACGGCGTGATCAACGTGCTCGATGCCTCGACGCTCATGCACAGCTCGCCGAAGCTCTATGCCACCCTGTTGCTCTGGTTGCTGGCCGAACTCTTCGAGCAGCTGCCCGAGGCCGGTGATGCCGACCGGCCGAAGCTCGTCTTCTTCTTCGACGAGGCCCACCTGCTGTTCGATACGGCCCCCAGGGCCCTGCTCGACAAGATCGAGCAGGTGGTGCGCCTGATCCGCTCCAAGGGCGTCGGCATCTATTTCATCACGCAGAATCCGACGGACATCCCGGAGGAGGTGCTGGGGCAGCTGGGCCTGAAGATACAGCACGCCCTGCGCGCCTTCACTCCACGGGACCAGAAGGCCGTGAAGGCCGCCGCCCAGACCTTCCGTCCCAACCCGGCACTCGACACCGAGCAGGTCATCACCGAACTCGGCATAGGTGAGGCCCTGGTGTCCACCCTGGATGCCAAAGGCAGCCCCCTGCCGGTGGAGCGCGTGCTGATCTGCCCGCCGGAATCGCGCATGGGGCCGCTCACCGACGCGGAACGCGCCGAGCATCTCCAGCGCTCGCCCCTGCGCGGACGCTACGACGAAACCGTCGACCGTCATTCCGCCTATGAGATGTTGAAGAAACGAGCGGCGGAACAGGAGGCCACCGAGGCAGAAAAACCGCAGCAGGCCGCCAGAACCACTGCACGCCCACGCAGCAACCGGCAGAGCACCGGCGAGGCCTTCATCAAGAGCGCCGCACGCTCCATCGGTTCGCAACTCGGGCGCCAGATCGTGCGGGGCATCCTGGGTTCGCTGCTGGGTCGGCGCCGCTAGGGCACATCCACGCGCGAACTGTGCATAAGCACGTTGCCAAGAACACCCGCCCCGGTCACAAAACCCTTTCGGTTTCCACCATGCACCAAGCCGGGTAAGCTACGCCGATGACCTTGCTCCTGCTGCTGCTCACCATCTTCTCCGGCGCCGTCATCACGGCCTGGGCCGCGCGTTTCGGACGCCTGTATGCGGCCTGGGCCGCCGGCCTCGTCACCCTGCTCGGGCTGGCCCAGCTGGCGCCACGTATCCCGGCCGTCTTCGATGGCCATACCGCCATCGAACGCTGGGAATGGATGCCGGCCGCGGGACTCGACCTGGTATTCCGCCTCGACGGCCTCGGCCTGCTGTTCGCCCTGCTGATCCTGGGCATCGGCCTACTGATCGTGCTGTACGCGCGCTACTACCTGTCGGCGCGCGATTCCATGGGGCGTTTCTACGCCTACCTGATGCTCTTTATGGGTGCGATGCTGGGCATCGCCCTGTCGGAGAACATCATCCAGCTGCTGGTCTTCTGGGAGCTGACCAGCATCGCCTCCTTCCTGCTGATCAGCTACTGGCAGCATCGCGAGGATGCCCGGCAGGGGGCGCGCATGGCGCTGGCCATCACCGGCGCCGGGGGCCTGGCCATGCTCGGCGGCTTCGTGCTGCTGGGCGAGATCGCCGGCAGCTACGAGCTCTCCGTGATCCTCGCCTCGGGCGAGGCCATCAAGGCCCACCCGCTGTATCTGCCCATGCTGGTGCTGGTGCTGCTCGGGGCGTTCACCAAGTCGGCCCAGTTTCCCTTCCATTTCTGGCTGCCCAACGCCATGGCCGCCCCCACGCCGGTCTCGGCCTACCTGCACTCGGCCACCATGGTGAAGGCCGGGGTATTCCTGCTGGCGCGCCTGTTCCCGGCGCTGTCGGGCACCCCGGAGTGGTCGTGGCTGGTGGGCAGCATCGGGCTGGCGACCTTCCTGGTGGGTGCCTTCATTGCCCTGTTCCAGCACGACCTCAAGGGGCTGCTGGCCTATTCCACCATCAGCCACCTGGGGCTCATCACCGTGCTGTTCGGCATCGGCACGCCGCTGGCAGCCGTGGCCGGGGTCTTCCACATCATCAACCACGCCATCTTCAAGGCCTCGCTGTTCATGGCCGCCGGCATCATCGACCACGAATCCGGCAGCCGTGACATGCGTCGCCTCAACGGGCTGTGGAAGTACATGCCGCACACCGCCCTGCTGGCCATGGTGGCAGCGGCCTCCATGGCCGGGGTGCCGCTGCTCAACGGCTTCCTCTCCAAGGAGATGTTCTTTGCCGAGGCCGTGAGCGCGGGCACCTATTTCCAGCTCGGCTGGCTGCTGCCGGCGGTGATCACCGTGGGCGGCATCTTCGCGGTGGCCTACTCCTTCCGCTTCATCCACGACGTGTTCTTCAACGGCGAGCCCATCGACCTGCCGAAGACGCCCCACGAACCGACGCGCTGGATGAAGATCCCGGTAGAGTTCCTGGTGGCGCTCTGCCTGCTGGTCGGCATCCTCCCCGCCCTCACCGTGGAGCCCATCCTCTACGTGGCCGCCACCGGCGTCCTGCAGACCGCCCCGCCCGATTTCGACCTGGCCATCTGGCACGGCGTGAACCCGGCGCTGATCATGAGCGTGTTCGCCATGATCGGCGGCGGTGTGCTCTATGCCTTCCGTGCGAGGCTCTTCGCCTGCCACGAGAAGTATTGCGGCCGCATCGTCGGCAAGCAGCTCTTCGACGGGCTGATGTCGGCCCTGTTCGCCTTCGCCCGGGGCATCACCCGCCTGCTGGACCGCGGCACGCTGCAGCGCATCGTGCTGAGTTTCATCCTCTCCGTGCTCGTACTGGGCGTGGCGGGATTCCTGGGCAGCGGCAGCCCGCTCGGCGGGCAGCGCGAACTGCTGCCGGTGGACGGCATCAGCCTCATCGCCGCCATCGGCCTGATACTGGCGGCCATCGGCACCGTGGTGATGCACCGGGAACGCTTCACCGCGCTGGTGCTCATCGGCGCCGTCGGCCTGGTGGTCGCGCTCATCTTCGTGAAGTTCTCCGCACCCGACCTGGCGCTCACCCAGCTCTCGGTGGAGATCGTCACCATCGTGCTGCTGATGCTGGCCCTGTACTTCCTCCCGCAGCGCCCGGCGCGCCAGTCCGGCAATCCCCGGGTGCTGCGCGACGTGACGCTGGCCGGTCTTGCCGGCCTGGGCGCCAGCCTGCTGGCCTGGTCCGTGCTCACCCGGCCCTACGAGACCATTGCCGGCTATTTCCTCGACAACGCCAAGCCGGGCGGCGGCGGCTACAACGTGGTCAACGTGATCCTGGTCGACTTCCGCGGCTTCGACACCCTGGGCGAGATCGCGGTGCTGGCCCTGGCCGCGCTGGGCATCTTCGCCATGCTCGAGCACCTGCACCTGCCGGCGCCGCGTCATGACAGCCAGGGCCGCCCCTGGAACTGGGACATGCACCCGGCGGTGATGGCCTCGCTCACCCGACTGCTGCTGCCGCTGGCCCTGCTGGTCTCGATCTTCATCCTGCTGCGTGGGCACAACCTGCCGGGCGGTGGCTTCATCGCCGGCCTGGTCACGGCCGTGGCGCTGATCATGCAGTACCTGGCCAACGGCGTGTCCTGGACCCAGTCGCGCCTGCCTGGCAACATGCACCCGGTCATCGGCATCGGCCTCCTGATCGCCACGCTCACCGGGCTCGGCAGCTGGCTGGTGGGGCACCCCTTCCTGACGTCCACCTTCACCTACCTCGACTGGCCCGTGGTCGGCAAGTTCGAGGTGGCCTCTGCCCTGGCCTTCGACCTCGGCGTCTACCTGGTGGTGGTCGGCGCCACCCTGCTGATCCTCATCCACCTCGGCCTGATGCACAGCACCAGCCAGGAAAAATCGCAGCAACCGGAGGAAGGCCGCTGATGGAAGCACTCGTCTCGCTGGTCATCGGCGTGCTGACCGCCTGTGGGGTGTACCTGGCCCTGCGTGCACGCACCTTTCCCGTGGTGCTCGGGCTCACCTTCCTCTCCTATGCGGTGAACCTGTTCCTCTTCACCATGGGCCGGCTCACCATCGGCCAGCCACCCGTGATCGATGCCGCCGCCACGGGCTATGCCGATCCGCTGCCACAGGCGCTGGTGCTCACCGCCATCGTCATCAGTTTCGCCATGACCGCCTTCGTCATCATGCTCTCGCTCAAGGCCCGCGCCGAACTCGGCAATGACCACGTCGACGGGAGGGATGACGCGTGACCCATCTCGTCATCGCCCCCGTCCTGCTGCCCCTGCTGGCCGGTCTCGCCCTGCTGCTGCTGCGCCCGCTGACCATCGGCCCGCGGCGCCTGCTGAGCCTGCTCGCCGTGGCCGGCCAGGTGCTGCTCGCCGTTCTGCTGCTGCGCCAGGTGGGCGACGGCGACATCCTCACCTATGCCCTGGGCGACTGGGCCCCACCCTTTGGCATCGTGCTGGTGGCCGACCGGCTGGCCGCCTGGATGCTGCTCGTCACCGCACTGCTGGCGCTGTTCGCCCTGCTCTACGGGGTGCGCGGCATCGACACCCGGGGCCGGCATTTCCACGTGCTGTTCCAGTGGCAGCTGTTCGGCCTGAACGGCGCCTTCCTCACCGGCGACCTCTTCAATCTGTTCGTCTTCTTCGAGATCCTGCTGCTGGCCTCCTATGGCCTGCTGCTGCATGGCGGCGGCAGGCTGCGCACGCGTGCGGGCCTGCATTTCGTGGTCATCAACCTGGCCGGCTCCACCCTGTTCCTGTTTGCGGTGGGCACGCTGTACGGCATCCTCGGCACGCTGAACATGGCCGACCTGGCCCGCCAGGTGGCCATGCTGCCACCGGAACACCTGGGCCCGGTGAAGGCGGCCGGCCTGCTGCTGTTCGGCGTGTTCGCCCTGAAGGGGGCGCTCATCCCGCTGCACCTCTGGCTGCCCGGCGCCTACGCCAACACCAGCGCCCCGGTGGCCGCACTGTTCGCCATCATGACCAAGGTGGGGGCCTACAGCATCCTGCGCCTGGACACCCTGATCTTCGGCGCCGCCGCGGGCAGCCTGTCGGGCCTGATCAGCGGCTGGGTCCTGCCGCTGGCACTTGCCACCCTGGCGGTCGGCATGCTGGGCGTGCTGGCCGCCACCGCCCTGCGCCAGCAGATCGCCTATCTCGTGGTCGCCTCGGTGGGTTCGCTGCTCACGGCCTTCGGCCTGGGTTCCAGTGCCGGCATCGCCGCCGGACTGTATTACCTGCCCCACGCCAGCTTTGCCGCCGGCGCCTTCTTCCTGCTGGCCGGCAGTATCAGCAGCCGGCGCGGCGAGCACGACGACCGCTTCCTGCCCGGCGTCATGCTCACCGACCGCATCGTGCTGGGGACGCTGTTCTTCCTCGTCGCCGTGCTCATCGCCGGCCTGCCGCCACTGTCGGGCTTCATCGGAAAGTGGCTCACGCTGAAGGCCGCCGTCGATCATGCCTGGATGCCCTGGGTGCTGGCCGTGGTGCTCGCCACCAGCCTGCTGGCCGTCATCGCCATGGCACGGGCCGGCAACGTGCTGTTCTATCGCTCCGAGGCACCGGAGGTGAATCGCCCCACCGTGCGCACCGAACGCCTCTCGCGGGAACTGCTGCCCGCCGCGGGCCTTGTGGCCCTGTGCGTGGCGCTGGTGATATGGGCCGGGCCGGTGGATGAATTCACCCGCGCCACGGCCGATCAGCTGCTCGCGCCCGAGACCTACGTGCGTGCCGTGCTCGGCACGGATATCACGCCCGGCGTGCAACCTGGAGTCCAACCATGAATCGTCTGCTGCCCCATCCGCTGCTGACCCTGGTCCTGGCGATGATCTGGGTGCTGCTCGTCAACGAACTGAGCGCGGGCGCCGTCATCCTCGGTCTGCTGCTCGGCTGGGCCATCCCCCTGTTCACCCGGTCCTTCTGGCCGGAGCGCGTCGCCATCCGCCACCCCCTGACCCTGCTGCGCTACACCGGCGTGGTGCTTGGCGACATCGTGATCGCCAACTTCGTGGTGGCAGGCCGCATCCTGCTGGGGCCGAAGCACGTACATCCGGCCTTCGTCGCCATCCCGCTGGACCTCGAGACGGATCTGGCCATCAGCCTGCTGGCCAATACCATCTGCCTGACCCCCGGCACCGTTTCCGCACAGCTCTCGCCCGATCGCCGTCAGCTGCTGGTGCACGCGCTCAACACCTCCGATCCCGAGGAGGTCGTGCGCACCATCAAGCAGCGCTATGAGGCGCCGCTCAAGAAGGTGTTCGAATCATGATCGAGACCGCACTCTACATCGCCTTCACCCTGGTGGGCCTGGCCGTGGTGCTGGCCTTCTGGCGCCTGCTGCGTGGCCCGAGCGCGCCCGACCGCATCCTTGCCCTGGACACCCTGTACGTGAACACCATCGCGCTGCTGGTGCTGTTCGGCATCCATCTCGGCAACAACATCTATTTCGAGGCGGCCCTGCTCATCGCGCTGATGGGCTTCGTCGGCACCGTGGCGCTGTGCAAATACCTGCTGCGCGGCGACATCATCGAATAAGGGAATGCCCATGGACTACCTGCTCTCCTTCCTCATCGTCACCGGCGCGGCCTTCACCTTCATCGGCTCGCTCGGTCTGGCCCGCCTGAAGGATTTCTACACCCGGCTGCATGGCCCGACCAAGGCCACCACCCTGGGGGTGGGCTGCGTTCTGATCGCCTCCGCCGTCTACTTCAGCGTGCAGGAGGACGGCGTCAGCCTGCACGAGATCCTGGTGACGCTGTTCCTCTTCATCACCGCGCCGGTGAGCGCGCACCTGCTTTCCAAGGCCGCCCTGCACCAGCAGCTGGATACGCTGACCCCGCGCAAGGGCAGGGCCGACAGCAACCTGAACGAATAGAACCAGCGGCCCGACAAGGGCCGGGAGTCGGAGCATGGAGCTTGTGATCCAGACACCTTTCGCCGAGCTCGCCCTGCTGCTCATCATCACCGCCGTGGTGGGCGCCCTCGCCGTGCGCCTGCGCCAGCCGGTGCTGATCGCCTACATCATCGTCGGTATCGTGGTCGGCCCGGCCGGCCTGCATCTGGTCAAGTCGCATGACCAGATCGCGCTGCTCGCGCAGATGGGCGTGGCCGTGCTGCTGTTCCTGGTCGGCCTCAAGCTCGACCTGCGCCACGTGCGGCACATCGGCCCGGTCGCGCTGGCCACCGGACTCGGCCAGCTCGGCTTCACCATCGTCTTCGGCTTCCTCCTCATCCTGCTGCTCGGCATCGACTGGGTGACCGCGGCCTACGTCGCGGTGGCGCTGACCTTCTCCAGCACCATCATCATCGTCAAGCTGCTCTCGGACAAACGCGAGCTCGACTCCCTGCACGGGCGCATCGCCGTCGGCTTCCTCATCGTGCAGGACCTCGCCGTGGTCATCGCCATGATGACCATGAGCGCCTGGCAGGTGGCGCCCGAAGGCGAATCGGTGGAGGCCCTGTCCGTGCTCGGCAGTCTGGCCCTGCGCATCGGCCTGGCAGTGGTACTGATCTACGTCGTCATGCGTCACCTCCTGCCGCCGCTGATCCGCATCATGGCCCGCTCGCAGGAGCTGTTGCTCATCTTCGCCATCGCCTGGGGCATCTCCCTGGCGGCACTGGGCGAGTGGGTGGGCTTCTCCAAGGAGGCCGGCGCCTTCATCGCGGGCTTCACCCTCGCCTCCACCCAGTTCCGCGATTCCATCAGCGCACGCCTCACCGGCATACGCGACTTCCTGCTGCTGTTCTTCTTCATCGATCTCGGCGCCAAGCTGGAGTTCTCCGTGCTCGGCGATGCCCTGTGGCCCGCCGTCGTGCTCTCGGCCTTCGTGCTCATCGGCAACCCGCTCATTGTCATGGCGATCATGGGCTACATGGGCTATCGCAAGCGCACCGGCTTTCTCGCCGGCCTGACCGTGGCGCAGATCAGCGAGTTCTCCATCGTATTCGTCGCCATGGGCATCACGCTCGGTCACGTGGGGGATGAGGCGCTGGGCCTCACCACGCTGGTGGGGCTGGTCACCATCACCCTGTCGACCTACATGATCCTGTACTCGCAGCCGCTGTACGAACGCCTCGCACCGGTACTCGGCATCTTCGAGCGCGCGACCCCGTACCGGGAAAACCAGGCTGCCGAAGCGGGCGCCGCCATCGTGGAGCCGCGGGTCATACTCTTTGGCATGGGGCGCTATGGTTCGCGCATGCAGAAACAGCTGGAGCGCGCCGGCATACCCACCCTGGGGGTGGACTTCGATCCGGAGGCCGTGGAGGGCCTGCGGGAACGCCAGTTCCCGGTACGCTATGGCGATGCGGAAGACCCGGCCTTCATCGAGACCCTGCCACTGGCGAAGGTCGAGCGCATCGTCAGCATCCTGCCGAGCCTGGAGAGCAACCGCCTGCTGCTGCAGGGTCTGAGAGAGATCGGCTACACCGGTACGGTCACCGTGGTGGTGCGCAGCGAATTCCAGGCCGACGCCCTGCGTGCCGCCGGCGTAAAACACATCATCAACCCCTTCTACGATGCCGCCGACCTCGCCGCCCAGCGCCTGGCCGAGGACCTCGGCGCCCAGGAGCCGTCCGCATGACCCGTATCCAGCGTATCGTGGCCGCCACCGACTTCTCCGCCCCCTCCCGGCAGGCCGCCGAGCGCGCCGCGCGGCTCGCCCTGGAACAGCAGACCGGCATGGAACTGCTGCACGTGGCCGAACGCAGCCTGCTGGACGGCCTGCGTGAACTGCTCGGTCAGCAGTCGGAACAGGTCACCGGTCAGCTGCTCGACCGCACGCGTGAAGACCTGCAGGACCTGGCAAGTGACCTCGCCGCCAGTGGCCTGGCCGCACCCGCCATCCACCTCGCCGTGGGCAACGTGCTGAACGAGATCGCCAGCCGTGTCGATGCCCTGGACGCCGGCCTGCTCGTGGTCGGGGCCCATGGCATCGGCTTCGTCGAACAGGCCCTGCTCGGAAGCACTGCCGAGCGCCTGCTGCGCAAGATCCGTCACCCTCTGCTGGTGGTGCGCCAGCCGGCCGCACAGGCCTACCAGCGCGTGCTGGTGCCGGTGGATTTCTCGGGCTGGTCGCGCGAGGCATTGCGGCTCGCCCTGACTGTCGCCCCGCAGGCCGAGATCACCGTGATCCATGCCTATCTCGTGCCGTTCGAATCCAAGCTGCGCCTGGCCGGCGTGAACGAGGGTGAGATCCTGCAATACCGCGCCGAGGCGCAGGACAAGGCCCGTACCGAGATGAAACAACTCCTCGCCTCGCTGGAACTCGCCCCGGAAGACGTACGGCGCGTGATCGTGCACGGCGATGCCGCCCCCAGCATCCTGCAACAGGTGGAGAAGGACCGGACCGACCTCATCGTGATGGGCAAGCACGGCAACTCCCCGCTGGAGGAACTCCTGCTCGGCAGCACGACCAAACACGTACTGGCCGAGGCCCGCGTGGACGTGCTGAGCGCCTACCGCTAGCCGCCCCATCCCATTCACACCGGAAGACGACGTGACCGACACCACGCTGACCGACCGCATCCTCACCCAGCTCGACCAGGTGATCCTCGGCAAACAGGGGCAGCTGCGCCTGGCCCTGGCCTGCCTGCTGGCCCGCGGCCACCTGCTCATCGAGGACCTGCCGGGCATGGGCAAGACCACCCTCGCCCACAGCCTGGCCCAGACGCTGGGCCTGCAGTTCCAGCGCATCCAGTTCACCAGCGACCTGCTGCCGGCCGACGTGCTCGGGGTCTCGGTCTACGACCAGGAGGCGCATCGCTTCACCTTCCATCCCGGTCCGGTCTTCTCCCAGGTGGTGCTGGCCGACGAGATCAACCGCGCCACGCCCAAGGCGCAGAGCGCCCTGCTCGAGGCCATGGAGGAACAGCAGGTGACGGTGGAAGGCGAGACCCGGCGACTGCCCGAGCCCTTCTTCGTCATCGCCACCCAGAACCCCACCCAGCAGATCGGTACCTTCCCGCTGCCGGAGTCGCAGCTCGACCGTTTCCTCATGCGCCTGGAACTGGGCTACCCGGATGCCGCCGCCGAGCGCGAGCTGCTCAGGGGACGGGACCGGCGCGACCTACTGGCCGAACTGCAGCCGGTCACGGGTCCGCGACAGCTCATGGCCCTGCAACAGGCCGTGGGGACGATCAAGGTCAGCGACCCGCTGATCGATTACATCCAGGCGCTGTTGCAGTACACGCGCGAACCGGCCCGCTACCACATGCCGCTCTCGCCGCGCGGCGGGCTCGCCCTGCTGCGTGCCGCCCAGGCCTGGGCCCTGCTTACCGGCCGCGACTACGTGCTGCCGGAGGACGTGCAGGCCGTGCTGCCATCGGTGGCCGGCCATCGCCTGCACCCGGTGGAGGACGAGGGGCTGCGTCCGGCCGAGGTCGTCGCGCAGCTCATCACGCAGGTGCCCATCCCCTGACCATGGCGGCCATCGCCATCACGCGCGAGGCCCTCACGGCGCTGCGCCGACGCGCCATCGCCTGGATCACGCGCGGCGAGACCCCGGATGCCCGCCGCGTGGTGCTCACCCGTCGGCGCATCTACATCCTGCCCACGCGCGCGGGCTATGGTTTCGGCCTGGTCCTCATCGTCATGCTGCTGGGGGCCACCAACTACAGCAACAGCATGGCCTTCGCCCTGACCTTCCTCCTCGGCTCCCTCGGTCTCAACGCCATGTGGCAGACCCACCGCAACCTGCTGCGGCTGGAAGTACTGATCGAGGGTGTCGCCCCCGTGTTCGCCGGCCAGCAGGCCCGCCTGCGCGTGGCGGTGGTCAACCCGGGACGCCAGGCGCGCCCGGGCATCCGCCTGCGCGCCGGTGACCAGTCACCCGTGACCGTGGATGCCCCCGCCCAGGGCCGCATCGAGACCGACCTGCCGCTGTCCGCCCCGCTACGCGGCCTGCACCCGGTCGGACGCCTGCGGGTGGACAGCCAGTTCCCGCTCGGCCTGTTCGAGGCCTGGAGCTGGCCGGCCTACACCACCGGGCTGCTCGTCTACCCCCGGCCGGCCGATGACGCCCCGCCGGTGCCCAGCGGCAGACGGGTCGGCGGCGAGGGGGCGAGCGTGCGTGGCGAGGGCGACGAGTTCGCCGGTCTGCGCAAATACCAGGCCGGCGACGCCCCGGGCCAGGTGGCCTGGAAGGCCCTGGCGCGCAGCAACCAGTGGATGACCAAGGAATTCGAGGGCCAGCGCAGCGAAGATCGCTGGCTGCGCTGGGATGACCTGGGCGCCTTCGGTATCGAGCAACGCCTGTCCATCCTCTGCCGCTGGGTGCTGGATGCCCATCGGGACGGCATCCCCTACGGGCTCGAGCTGCCCGGCCTGACCCTGGCACCGGAAGCCAGCGAGGCCCATCGGCATGCCTGCCTCAAGGCCCTGGCGCTGCATGCGGCGCCAAACCGCCGGGTGGCCCCATGAAAGGCCGCCCGGTGCCCATCATGGATCTGCCGGAGATCCACCTGCGCTGGGTGGCCGTGGCCCTGGCCGCCGCCATCCTGCCGCATGTCCTGAACCTGCCGGTCTGGATCCCCCTGCTCGCGCTCGCGATGATCGCCTGGGGCTGGTGGGGCCTTCGCCGACGGCAGCTGCCCGGCCGCCTCCTGCGATTCGGGCTGGTGGGCATCGCCACCCTGGGCGTGCTCGCCGAGTTCCACACCCTGTTCGGACGCGACGCGGGGGTCGCCCTGCTGGTCCTGATGCTGGGCCTGAAGATCCTCGAACTGAAGGGCCGGCGCGATGCCCTGCTCGCCCTGTTCCTTGCCTATTTCGTGGTGGCGGGCCAGTTCTTCTTCACCCAGTCCATCCCCATCGCCCTCGCCATGCTGCTCTCCGTGCTGCTCATCACCGGCGCGCTGATCGGCCTGGCCGGCACGGCACGGCCGCTGCCCGCCCGGCGCCGACTGGGGATTGCCGGCAGCCTGCTGGCACAGTCCATCCCCATGATGATCCTGCTGTTCGTACTGTTCCCGCGCCTGCCGGGGCCGCTGTGGGCCATGCCCCGGGACAGCTCGGCCGGCCTCACGGGGCTCTCCGACCAGATGTCGCCCGGACGCATCAGCGACCTCATCCAGTCCAACGCCCCGGCGTTTCGCGCCACCTTCGAGGGGCTGCCGCCCCCCACCAGCCAGCGCTACTGGCGCGGCCCCGTGCTGGATCACTACGATGGCCGCAGCTGGCAGCGCGCGCTGCGCCTGGGCGAGACTGCCCAGGTGACGTTTGCCGAGGCCGCGGGCATCGACTACAGCGTGACCCTGCAGCCCAGCGGCCAGCGCTGGCTGCTGGCGCTGGACTACCCCGGCCAGGTGCCGCCGGGCGCCGAGCTCACCCCGGCGCTGGAACTCGTCGCGCCACGACCGCAACACGAGGTGCGCCAGTACCGCATGCGTTCCTATCCGGACGCCGCCCTGGACCTCGAGCTCTCGCCCTGGTCCCGGGCCCGCCACCTGCGCCTGCCCGAGGACAGCGCCCCGCGCGCGCGTGAACTGGCCCAGGCATGGCTGCTCGATCACGACGATCCCGCTGCCATCGTCGAACAGGCCCTCGATCACTTCCGCGAGCAGCCCTTCCACTACACCCTGCGGCCGCCGCTGCTCACGGGCGACCCGGTGGACGAGTTCCTGTTCGAGAGCCGGCGCGGCTTCTGCGAGCACTACGCCTCCAGCTTCACCGTGCTGATGCGCGCCGCCGGCATCCCCGCGCGGGTCGTCACCGGCTATCTCGGCGGCGAGATCTCGCCGCTGGCCGACTACCTGCTGGTGCGCCAGTCCGACGCTCATGCCTGGAGCGAGGTATGGCTGGAGGGGCGCGGCTGGGTACGCATCGATCCCACCGCCGCCATCGCCCCCGAGCGCATCGAGCAGGGTGTCTCTGCCGCCCTGGGCGAGGATAGCGGCCTGCCGGCCTTCGTGCGCGCGAGCTACGGCGCCTCCTGGCTCAACCGGGCATCCATGAGCTGGGATATCGTGAACTACTACTGGGACGAGTGGGTGCTGGCCTTCGGCCCGGAACGCCAGCGCGAACTGCTCGAACGTCTGGGTCTGCACCGGCTGGGCTGGACGGCCATCGCCCTGATCCTGATGGCCGGGCTGGCCGCCCTGCTCGGCCTCTACGTGCTGGTCTACCGCTGGCGCAACCGACCGCGCTTCAGCAACGAGATCGAGCGCCTGCTGCATGGTCTGGAACGGCTGCTCGCAAGGCAGGGGTTCCTGCGCCGTCCCGGCGAGACCGTGACGGCACTGGCCCTGCGTGCCGCGAAACAGCGGCCTGACTGGCAGGAGACGCTGCACCGGCTCGTCGAGCAGCTGCAACGCGCGCGCTACCGCGAAGACCCGCTGGACCCTCGCACCGCCGAGGCCCTGCTGCGCGAACTGCAGGCAAAAAGAAACCCGCCAGGGGCGGGTTAAAGTGCTTGCTTATGCTCATTACCAGGGCACCTGGCCCTGTACGTGGCCATGGGCGTGGCCATGCGCGGATACGGACGTCGCGCATCGGCACTGCGCGACGTCCCGAAGGGGCCTCAGGCCGTCTGCTGCAGACCTGTGGCGTCCTTCTTGCTCTTGAAGTCGTTGATGGCGGCCTTGATGGCATCCTCGGCCAGCACCGAAC
>JABURS010000041.1 GCA_014762505.1 Chromatiales bacterium
CCATCATCTGGGAGTCAGGGCGCCCGAAGTGGTGGGTTTTTCAACGGCCTGCTAGGGCGAGGTAGCGTTCCCGCGCCAGCACGAAATCGGTGCCCAGCCGCTTGAAGCGCAGGTATTCCTCGTCGCGGGCGAAGGGATCGTCGAGGATGAGCATCTTCTGCAGGCTCACCGTGCGTTCGCGCGCGATGGTACGCATGTCGGTGAGCAGCTGCCGCTTGATATTATAGGAGTTGACCACCGCGTCCAGCTGCTGCACGGTGGCGTTGGTCACTGTGATCCAGGCCACCATCAATGCGCCGGCGAGCACGATGATGAATCCGAATCCGAGGACGAGCGTCGGACGCGTCTTGAAGATCATTTATATGGTTCCCGGTGCGGGGCGGGATATCGTTGTTATATATATCGTTGTAATTGCGTTCTTCTTGAGCGAACTTAGGCCTATTGCGCCCGGGCGGCAACCATGACCATACACTTTTCGGGATTAAGTTCCGATCTATTGGGAGTATCCTGACTTTCATGCCCATCCTGCTGCCGTACCCGGTCTCCCGCCGCCGCTGACGCCCATGCATACGCCCAGGCGCCTGTTCCTGTCGCTCTCCACCGCCATTCTGGTCGCGGTGGTGGCCTTCGTGCTCATCAACAACCGCGCCGCGCGCGAGTCGCTGGACCAGTCGCTGGACGAGCGGGCCCAGGAGATCGTCTCGGCCTATGAACTGGTGAAGACCTCCTCGCTCACCAGCGCCGCGCAGATGGCCAGTTTCGTGGCCGCGGATGTCGAGATCAAGCGCTACATGGCGGATGCCCATGCCGCGCGCGTCGTCGATGGCGACGGGGCCAGCGGGGAGAAGGCCTCGGCCGTGCGCTATGACTGGCTGCGCTGGGTGCAGCCGCGCCTGGGGGACCTGCAGCAGCGTTTCGGCATGAACGAGCTCAAGTTCCACCTGGCCCACGGTGGGCAGGCCATCACCTTCCTGCGCGTCTACCGCCCCGAACGCTTCGGTGACCGGGTGCAGGGGGCCTATCACCCGGTGAACCTCTCCCTGGCCACGGGCCGTCCGGCGCGGGCGGTCGTGCTGGATTCCGGCGGTGCCGCGCTGCGGGCCGTGGAGCCGGTGACCTTGCCCGATCCACAGACCGATCGTGAGCTGCTGGTGGGTTTCGTCGAGGTGGGCCTGAGCTTCGATTCCCTGCTGGAACTGCTGGCCCAGCACCTGGGCGTGCAAATGGCCGTGTTGCTGGATCGGGAGGCCGTGACGTCGGTAGTGGACCAGGTGGTGCGTGAGCGCGAGCTCATGCCCCTGCCGGGGACCCAGTGCGAACTCGCCAGCGCCGTGGGCCCGGACGTCATGGACCTGCTGGATGCCATGGGCGGCGAGGTCACCGCTCAGCCGCAGGACGGGGTGACCGTCATGGAGTCGCACGGACGGCGACTGGCGCGTATCAGCGCGCCGCTGGAATTCGTCGGTCCGGCCGCGGCGGGAGGCAATGTCGTGATCTGGTTCGATGCCGAGGCGGCGCTGGCGGCCTACGAGCACACCGTGGTGCGCAACATCGCCTCGGCCATCGGCGGCTTCGTGGTGCTGGAGCTGATCCTGCTGCTGTTGCTGCGCGGGGGCATCCGCGTGTTCGAGTCCGAACTCCACCGGCGCACGGTCGAGGTCCGTCAGCTCAACCGTCGACTCACGCGCATCGCGACCACGGATGGGCTGACGGGGCTGTTCAACCGCCGTCATTTCCTGCAACGCATGCAGGTGGAACTGGACCGCGCCCAGCGATCCGGTGGACATCTGACACTGCTGCTCATCGACCTCGATTACTTCAAGGACGTCAACGACCGTTATGGGCACAAGGCCGGTGACGAGGTACTGCAGCAGGTCGGGCGCTTCCTGCTGAACCACATCCGGTCGGTGGACCTGGCGGGGCGTTATGGTGGCGAGGAGCTGTGTGTGCTGCTGCCGGATGCCGATGCCAGCCAGGGACGGGCCATAGCCGAGCGCATGCGCCGGGAGATCGCGGCGCTGCGTTTTACGGGGCCGCAGGGCGAGGTCTTTGGCATCACCGCAAGCCTGGGCGTGGCGCAGTGGGATGGGATCTCGGATCGGGACACCCTCTTCGTGCAGGCCGACAACGCGCTCTATGACGCCAAGGACCGCGGGCGGGATTGCGTCAGTGTGTTTGGCGAGATGGGTGGCCAGTAGCCGGCCGCCTGGGACGCTGGCCAGCGGCGCGGGGGCTGGCTATGATGGGGCATCCTGTCGACCGGTTACCTGCAAGCGCCATGCGTGATGACCCACAACAGATTCGGGAGCGACTCGAGGCCCTGAAGGTCGAGCATCGGGACCTCGACGAGATCATTCGGCGTCTCGCGGACAATCCCGCGCAGGACCAGCTGCAGGTCACGCGGCTGAAAAAGCGCAAGCTGCAGCTCAAGGACGCCATCGCCCGCCTCGAGAGCCGGCTCATCCCCGACCTCAACGCCTGACTCCCCCAGACCGGTCGGGTACCGGTCAGTATCGCTCCGACCAGGCCGGTATCAGCTCCCGGCTGGCATCCAGCTCGCGGTCCCTGTCCCGGGCGCCCGGCAGCATCTCCTCCAGCAACCCCCAGAAACGCGCCGAGTGATTGCGCTCCACGGTGTGCGCCAGCTCGTGCAGCAGCACGTAATCGACCAGCGCCGGCGGCAGGAACAGCAGGCGGTAGTTGAGGCTGATGTCGCCCCGGCCCGAGCAGCTGCCCCAGCGGCTGCGCTGAGCACGGATGCTGAGCCGGCCGTAGTCGAGGCCGTGCCGGGCGGCCAGGTCGGTCAGGCGGGGGGCGAGGTGGCGGCGGGCCTCGCGCATCAGCCAGCGGCGCAGGGCCTCGCCGAGGTCCGTCTCGCCGGCTTCCGCCGGGGCCTGTACCGTCACCGTCCCGTCCCGGCAGCTCACCCGCAGGCGGTTGCCGGATGCCGTTGCATAGACCACCGGCCAGCGTGCCGCGATGGCCCGCAGCGGCAGCAGCCGGGGCAGCGGGTCGCCATGGATGGCATTGCGCGGGCGGGCCGCCTCCAGCCGCGCCAGTGCGGCCTGCGCCCAGGCGCGGTGGTCCTCGACGATGCCGCGCAGCTCACGCTCGCTGGCCGCCGGCGGGGCGGAGATGCGCAGCTCCTCCGCGGTCACGCGCAGGCCCACGCGCCGGTAGCGCGGATTGCGTATCACCCGGCAGCGCAGGCGCCGCCCGTCGCCGAGCTCAAGGTGCCAGGGGCGGCTCATGGAGCAGGGCCAGTTGCTCGCGCAGGGCGAGGATGTGGTCCTCCCAGTGGCGCGGCGATGCGAACCAGGGGAAGGCGGGCGGGAAGGCGGGGTCGTCCCAGCGCCGGGCCACCCAGGCCTCGTAGTGCATGAGGCGCAGGGTACGCAGGGGCTCGATCAGGGCCAGTTCGGTGTGGTCGAAGGGGCGGAACTGCTGGTAGCCCTCCAGCACCTCGGCCAGCTGCCGTTCCTGTTCCTCGCGTGCGCCGGCCAGCAGCATCCACAGGTCCTGGATCGCGGGACCCTGGCGGGCGTCGTCGAAGTCGACGAAGTGCGGACCGGCGTCGGTCCAGAGGATGTTGCCGGCATGACAGTCGCCGTGCAGGCGCAGGGTGGCCGGGGCGATACCGGCCATGACCTCGCCGATGGCCTGCAGCAGGTCGCGGCTGAGGCTGGCGTAGGCCGCTTCCACATGGGATGGCAGCAGGCCGCTGCCGAGGATGAAGGCCGCGGCGTCCTCGCCGAACTCCTGCACCGACAGGGTCGGGCGGTGGGCAAAGCGCCGTATCGAGCCGATGGCGTGCAGCCGGCCCAGCAGCCGGCCGACCCAGCGGCGGTGTTCGGCGTCGTCGATCTCGATCAGGCGCCCGCCGCGGCGGGGGAACAGCGCGAGGCGGAAGCCCTCATGCCGATGCAGCGTGCATCCCTGGATCGTGAGCGGGGGCACGGCCGGCAGCTCGGCGTCGGTCAGTTCCGCGGTGAAGCCATGCTCCTCGAGGATGGCCTCGTCGCTCCAGCGCCCGGGGCGGTAGAACTTGGCGATCAGCGGGGGTGCGTCTTCGAGCCCGACCTGGTAGACGCGGTTCTCGAAGCTGTTGAGGGCAAGCAGGCGGCCGTCGGCGCGAAAGCCCAGGCCTTCCACGGCATCGAGGATCAGGTCGGGCTGGAGGCGATCGAAGGGATGAGTGGCATGCATGGCGGACGGTCCTGTGTCCGCGGCACTATAGGCGTTGCGTTGCGCCCTGTCGATGCACAGGGCGCGCAGGTCGCTGACTCAGGCCTGCTCGACCCGGTTCCGGCCGGCGCGCTTGGCGCGGTACATGGCCTCGTCGGCGGCCTCGAGCAGGCAGTGGCCGTTGCTGTCGGCCTGGAGTTCGGCCACGCCCAGGCTGGCCGTGAGCGCCAGCTCGGTGCCGTCGCAGAGCCTGGTCGGCCGGCGGGCCAGGGCCTGGCGCAGGCGTTCGGCGACGATGAGTGCGCCACTGGCCGGCGTCTCGTTGAGCAGCAGCACGAATTCCTCGCCGCCAAACCGGAAGGCCAGGTCGGTGTCGCGCACGGTCTCGCGGATCAGCTCGGCAATGGCCTTGAGGGCGGCATCGCCCGCCATGTGGCCGTGGGTGTCGTTGATCTGCTTGAAGTGGTCGACATCCAGCACCACCAGCGAGAGGGTGTGGCCATAGCGATGGGCGCGGTGCACCTCCTGCTCCAGGGCCTCGCCCAGGGCCGTGCGGTTGCACAGCCCCGTGAGCGGGTCGCGCAGGGCGGCCTGCAGCGCGCGTTCGTGTGCCAGGGCATTGCGCAGCGGGTGCAGCAGGTGGCAGAGCAGGTCTTCCAGCTGCTCCAGCTCGCCAGCGTCAAACTTGCGGCCCCGGCGGAAGGTCAGGGTGCCGAGTTCCTCCTCGCCCAGGCTCAGGCGGTAGGCAGCGGAATGCCGCCCCTGCCGCCCCAGGCGGCAATCGATTGCCAGGGCCTCGCAGACATATTCCACCCCGTCCAGGTTGAGCTGGCGTCCTGCCTCCTCGGCGAAGAACTCGATCAGTCGCGAGGCGTCCAGCGTGGTCTGCAGGCGCTGCATCAGGTTCAGTGCCGTCAATGCCCGGTCGGCATGCGGTGCGCGCAGGGCGGCGGTGGTCGCCCCGTTATCCGCGCCGGTGTTCAGGGCGCGGAGCGTGGTGTTCCGGGTGGTCGCGTTGGTCAGCTGCTGGTTCATGTGGTTATGAGTCCGCTGCGTGGTAGTGACCGGTATGTAGCGAATATCGTGCCACCTGTGATTTATCCGTAAAAAATATATAAATTACAGATGGTTATGATTTGGTCGTGCACCGTTTCAATGGCCGAATGACGAGAAATTGGCGGGTGGAGGGATGGCCCGGGCCTCGCGTCCAACCCGTCGGCGTCAAAAAACCGTAAGTCGGCCGTCGGGCAACACCGGGCGTCGGGATATTGTCTGTCGGGTGGGCTGTGCGGCCCGCGGGCCGGTTGCTACACTGCCACCCCTCATGCTCAAGCTCAGCCAGATCACCCTCTACCGCGGCCGGCAGTGCCTGTTCGAAGGCGCCTCGCTCACCGTGCATGCCGGTCAGCGGATCGGGATCACCGGTGCCAACGGGGCCGGCAAGTCCAGCCTGCTGGCCCTGATTCGCGGCGAGCTGGAGCTCGATGCCGGCGAGCTGGCCGTGCCGTCGGACTGGGTGGTGGCACATGTGGCGCAGGAGACGCCGGCGGTCGCCACCTCGGCGCAGGACTATGCCCTGGGGGGCGATGCACCGGTGGCCGAGGCACTGGCCGCACTGGCCGCCGCCGAGGCGGCCGGCGATGGCGAGGCCCAGGCCCGGCTGCACCAGCGTGTCGAACTGCTCGATGGCTATGCGGCCCCGGCACGGGCGGCGGCGTTGTTGAACGGCCTGGGTTTTGCCGCCACCGATCTTGCCCGCCCCGTGGCCGACTTCTCCGGCGGCTGGCGCATGCGGCTCAATCTGGCCCGTGCCCTGATGTGCCGCTCCGACCTGCTGCTGCTGGACGAGCCCACCAACCACCTGGACCTGGATGCCGTGATCTGGCTGCAGGGCTGGCTCAAGAGCTATCCCGGCACCCTGCTGCTGATCTCCCATGACCGGGACTTTCTCGACGAGGTGGTCGAGCACATCGTCCATGTCGAGAACCGGGGCATCACCCTCTACACCGGCAACTACACCCGCTTCGAGGCGGTGCGCGCCGAGCGCCTGGCCCAGCAGCAGTCGGCCTGGCAGCGCCAGCAGGAGGAGGTCGCCCATGCGCGGCGCTTCATCGACCGCTTCCGCGCCAAGGCCTCCAAGGCCCGCCAGGCGCAGAGCCGGCTGAAGGCCCTGGAGCGCATGCAGCTCATCGCCCCGGCGCATGTGGACTCGCCGTTCCGCTTCGCCTTCCGCCCGGCCGAGCGCTATCCGCATCCGCTGGCGCGCCTCGAGCAGGTGAGCATCGGCTACGGCGAGCGGCCGGTGCTGCATGACGTCGATCTGGGTATCGAGCCCGGCGACCGCATCGGCCTGCTCGGCCACAACGGTGCCGGCAAGTCCACGCTGATCAAGGCCCTGGCCGGCGAGTCGCCGGTGATCGCCGGTGAGGTGAGCCTGTCCCCCGAGCTGGTGCTCGGCTATTTCGCCCAGCATCAGCTCGAGGCCCTGGCGCTCGATAGCAGCGCCTTCGATCACCTGCGCCGGCAGGAACCGGCCATCACCGAGCAGGAGGCGCGTGACTTCCTGGGCAGTTTCGGCTTTTCCGGCGACCGGGTGTTCGAGCCGGTGCGGCCGTTCTCGGGCGGGGAGAAGGCGCGGCTGGTGCTGGCGCTCATCGTGCGCCTGCGGCCCAACCTGCTGCTGCTCGACGAGCCCACCAATCACCTCGATCTCGACATGCGCCAGGCCCTGATCAATGCGCTGCAGGCCTACGAGGGGGCGCTGCTGGTGGTCTCGCATGACCGGCACCTGCTGCGCTCGGTCTGCGACGGCTTCTGGCTGGTGGACGGCGGGCGGGTGACGCCGTTCGACGGCGATCTCGATGACTACCGCCGCTGGCTGGCCGAAGGTGGCCGCGGCGCCGGGGTGCCGGTGGGCAGCGACGGCGACCTCGGCCCCTCACGCAAGGAGCAGCGGCGCCTGGAGGCCGAGCGCCGCCAGCGCCTGAAGCCCCTGACCGACGCCGTGCGCCGGGCCGAGCAGCAGTGCGAGGCCCTGCGCCTCGCGCAGGCGAGGCTCAATGCCGAGCTGGCCGACCCCGCACTCTATGCCGGCGAGGCCGCCCGTGTCGCCGAGCTCAGCCGCGAGAAGGGCGAACTCGACCGGCGCCTGGCCGAGGCCGAGGAGGCCTGGCTGCTGGCGATGGAGGCCCTGGAGACCGCCGAGGCCGGGGCCTGAGTCCCCGGGTTGGGCATCAGGCCCCGTGACAGCGCTTGAACTTGCGGCCGCTGCCGCAGGGGCAGGGCATGTTGCGTTGGAGCTTCACCGGGGCGTCCGGCGCCAGGTCCCCGTCCAGGTAGCGCCAGGCGCCGTCCTCGCGGCAGAAGCGGCTCACCTCGTGCAGGCAGTGCAGGTGTTCCCCGCTGATGGCCCGCGCGACGAACTCCACCTCGCCCTGCGCGTCCGTCTCGTCGCCCGCCCGGGTGGCGCGTATCTCCAGTCCGATCCAGCGCGAGGCGGTCTCGTCCAGCGACAGTGCCTCGGGGCGGGTCGCTGCGGCCCAGGTGGCGAGCAGGTAGTCGGCCAGCCCCAGGGCGTAGGCGCTGTAGCGTGAGCGCATCAGCGCCTCGGCGGTGGGGGCGAGGGTCTTGCCGTGGTGCAGCGGCGCGCAGCAGTCGTCGTAGGCGCGGTGCGAACCGCAGGGGCAGGTTTCGGGCATGGGCATCGGGCTCTACACCGGGGGACAGGGACGCTGCATTATAGGCGGCGGGGCCTTGCGCGTGCGCGGCACGCGGATTGCGGTTAGGCTCAGACAATAATGACAAGAGAGCGACCATGTTCAACCCCGTGCACCGGCTGATGAACTTCCTCACCGACCAGCTCTGGTCGATCCGCCTGGACCACCTGCCCTGGTGGCAGGCCTGGCCGCTGGCCGCCCTGCGTACCGTGGTGGTGATCGGCCGCGACCTGGCCGACGGCCAGCTCAACCTGCGCGCCATGAGCCTGGTCTACACCACGCTGCTGTCGCTGGTGCCCATGCTGGCCGTGAGCTTCTCCGTGCTCAAGGCCTTCGGCGTGCACAACCAGATCGAGCCGCTGCTGCAGGAGTTCCTCGCCCCCCTGGGGCCGCGCAGCGTGGAGATTGTCCAGCACGTCATCGGCTTCGTCGAGAACATGAAGGTGGGGGTGCTCGGGGCCATCGGCATCGGCTTTCTCATCTATACCACCGTCGCCCTGATGCAGAAGATCGAGACGGCGCTGAACTACACCTGGCATGTGAAGAAGCTGCGGCCGCTCTCGCAGCGCTTCAGCAACTACCTCAGCGTGATCCTGGTCGGGCCGGTGCTGGTGTTCTCGGCGCTGGGGATGACCGCCTCCATCATGGGCACCGACCTGGTGCTGACCCTCTCGCAGATCGAGCCCTTCGGCACGCTCATCCAGTTCGCCACCCGGCTGGTGCCCTACGCCCTGGTCATCCTGGCGTTCACGTTCATCTATGTCTTCATCCCCAACACCCGCGTGTCGGTGGGGGCGGCCCTGGCGGGTGGCGTGGTGGCGGGCATCCTCTGGCAGACCACGGGCTGGGTCTTCGCCTCCTTCGTGGTGAGCTCGGCCAAGTACACCGCCATCTACTCGGCCTTCGCCAGCCTCGTCATGTTCATGCTGTGGCTGTATCTCACCTGGCTGATCCTGCTGGTGGGGGCGAGCATCGCCTTTTATGCGCAGTATCCCAACTACCTTACGCTGAGCCGCGCCGAGATGCGCCTGAGCGGACGCGTGCGCGAGCGGGTGGCGCTGCACATCATGCACCTGGTGGGGCGCAGCCACTACGAGCAGGGGCCGCGCTGGTCCGGAGCGGCCCTGGCCGAGGCCCTGCGCCTGCCCATGGAGCTGGTCGACCCGGTGCTGGATACGCTGGAGGAGGCCGGTCTCCTGGTGGAGAACTGCGACGAGGAACCGGTCTACCTGCCCGGCCGACCGCTGGACACCACCACCGTCGACGAGGTGCTGCGTGCAGTGCGTAGTGCCGGCGAGACCCGTTCCTTCAATCCGGGCAAGCTCCCGGCCGAGGCCCGGGTCGACGCCGTGATCCGGGACCTGGAGACGGCCTGCGACCAGGCCCTGGCGGGGCAGACGCTCAAGACACTGGCCCTGGGTACGGACGCGGGGGAGGGTGGTGGAACATGACCGCGCCGGATGACGGTCGTCCCCGCCTCTGGTACACGCGCCGCGATGGCGAGGTGCGTGGGCCGTTCCCGCTGGCGGTCATCCAGAACCACATCCTGCTCGGTCGCATCCATGATCAGGACGAGCTGAGCAGCGACGGCATGCACTGGCGAGCGCTGGAGCAGCATCCGGAGCTGATCCCCGAGGTGATGCGCCACGTCGAGACCCCGGAGGCCCGCGAGGCGCTGCGGCTGGCGCGGCTGCGGGCCGACGAACGACGTGGACACGATCGTCGATCGGAGGCGGCCCCGGGCCCTGGTGAGCGGCGCGAGGCCGAACGCCGTCGTCCGGAGACCGTGGAGACGGTACAGCACCGCCTGCTGGCCGAGGAGCTGACCGAGGCCCGCCGCTTCGAGGGCCTGCAGCGCCTGGGCCCCCTGCCGGTGCTGGGTATCGTGCTGGGTGCCCTGGTGCTGATCGGTCTGTTCTTTTGGCTGGCGCCGGCCCCGAGCGAACAGGCGGTGGTGGACTGTCGTGCGCCGGCCGCCGCGGGGGTGAACTGGCGCTACTGCAACAAGGCCGGGGCCGACCTGGCGGGTGCCGACCTGCGCGGGGCCGATCTCAGCAACACGGTGCTGGTGGGGGTGGACCTGCGTGGCGCACGCCTGGCCGGGGCCGATCTGCGCTATGCCGACCTGTCCGCCGCCCGCCTGGCGGGCGCCGATCTGGCCGGTGCGGACCTCACCGGTGCCGTGGCCACGGGTGCCGATCTCTCCACGGCGGACCTCAACCAGGCCAACCTCTCCTTCGCCAACCTCAGCCAGGCCGGCCTCGCCGGTGCCCACCTGGCCGGGGCCCGCCTGCACCGGGCCATCTGGGTGGACGGACGGGTCTGCGGCAGTGACGCGGTGGGCGATTGCGCCCGCTGACACGCCAATAACCCGTTGATTTTTGTGATTGAATTGTCGGCAGTCTCTTCTAGGCTTGAGGGTGAACACACGTTTCACCGATGCACAGGAGGTGTCGCATGAACGACAGAGAACTCAACCAGCGTTGTGTCGAGCTGATGCAGAACCCGGACGTGATGAACCACATGTGGCATCCGCGCATGTTCTGGGAGACCCGCATGAAGGACAACCCGACACCGGATGAGCTGGTCGACCCGAAGGTGGACCTGCTGGAGCTCGAGGTGATGCTCGCCGAGGTGGCGCACGTACCCTCGGCCTGCGCCGCCGAACTGGAACGGCGTGAACCCGGTCGTGCCGACCTGATCCGGCACATGATCCGTCGCGGCGACATGCCCTATCTGCATCGGCCGCATTAGGCCAGCATGGCCCGGCCATCTGTCGGGCACGTCACAGACCGGGCCCGGGGTCTCCCCCCGGGCCTGTTTCGTTTGATGAATCTGACTGCTGCGTCACATCGCCCGTCGCAGGGCCTGCTATGTTTGCCGCAGCAGGCGCGACGGGGGGTTGCGCCGCTTTCACTGCAAGGAGATCGACATGATGATGCGAGTGCTGATGCTGGCGCTGCTGCTGGGCCTGACCCAGGCCGTATGGGCCGACAACCACGGCGAGGCACCGATGGCGCCGATGGCGGAAGATACCGACGTCGAGGCGGCCGCCGAACCGGGTGCCGAACCGACCATGGCCGCGAGCACCGGGTCGGTGGCCCGCGCCCGGTTCACCTCGGCGGTGGACAACCGCGAGCCGGTGGACGACCTGAGCCGTGTGGAGAACGACATCCGCACGGTGTATTTCTTCACCGAGCTGATGGACATGGACGGCCAGACGGTCATCCATCGCTGGCGTTATGACGGCAACGTGATGGCCGAGGTGGACTTCGCCGTGGGCGGGCCGCGCTGGCGCGTGAGTTCCAGCAAGAACCTGCTGCCCGAGTGGACCGGCACCTGGGAGGTGGACGTGCTCAACGCCAATGGCGAGGTGGTCGAGACGCGCAGTTTCGACTATGTGGAAGCCCCGGCAGCGCCTGCCCCCGCGGAGAGCACCCCGGTGGAGGACGCGGCGTCGGACCAGCCGGTAACGGAGGAGTCGACTGACTCGGCCCCCGCGGAGGCCGCGCCGGCAGCCGGCGAAGGGCAGTAGATCGCCCCCCGCCAATCCGCATGCCACGCAGACAGGGCGCCCACGGGCGCCCTGTCTGCGTCTGGCTAGTCGCAGTGGCCGCGCGAGCCGGGGCGGCAGCGCTGGCGGTCCACCCACAGGGTGGAGTCGAGGATGGCGTCGTCGAAGCGCGCGCCGTCGATGCGGGCGTTGACCAGCGTGGCCTCGGTGAGGTCGGCGCCGGTCAGGTCGGCATAGAGCAGCGAGGCCTGCTCGAGGCGTGCGCGCCGGGCCTGGATGCCGCGCAGGCTGGCATCCTCCAGGCTGGCCCGGTCGAGGCGTGCCTGGCCGAGGCGGGCGCCGTCCAGCCGCGCCCCGTCCAGCCGGGCACGCGAGAGATTGGCGTGCGTCAGGTCGGTGTCGCTGAGGTCGGCCCGGCTGAGGTCGGTGGTGTAGAGCGAGGCCTCGGTCAGGCGGGCGCCGACCAGGGTCGTATCCTGCATGGGTGCGCCGTCGAAGCGGGCGCCGCTGAGGTCGGCACCGCTGAGGTCGGCACCGGTCAGGCGGGTGCCGACCAGGTTGGCCTTCACCATGCGCGCGCCACCCAGTTGCGCCTCCTCCAGGCTGCCCAGGGTGAAGTCCACTCCGTCGAGGATGGCGTCGCGCAGGTCGGCACCGGCAAGATTGCTGCGCATCATGACGGCGCCGCGCAGGTTGACGCCGCGCAGGTCGCGCCCGGCGAAGTCGCAGCCGATCCAGAGCACGCGTGGAGCGGGCGGGTCGTCGCAGCCGGCCATGGCCGGTGCAGCTGCCAGCAGGGTCAGCAGACCGAGCAGGGGGATGAGGATGTCGCGCGACGTCGTGCGCGGGCCTGTGGTATAGATGCTCGCCATGGACATGCTGCTTGCCAATTTCATCCTGTTGTTCATCGTCGTCGATCCCATCGGCGTGGCGGCGGTGTTCACCGGCCTGTCGGTGGGCATGACCCGTGCCGCGCAGCGCCGCGCCGCCCTGCAGGGGGTGCTGGTGGCGCTGGGCATGCTGCTGCTCTTCTTCCTCGTCGGCGAACGGCTGCTCGACTGGCTGGGTATCGGTATCCCGGCCTTTCGCGTCGCCGGCGGCATCCTGCTGTTCCTGCTCGCCATCGACATGGTGCTGGTGCGCGATTCGGCGCTGCGCACGGCCACCGATTCCGAGCGTGACGAGGCGGCCACCCGCGGTGACATCTCCGTGTTTCCGCTGGCCTTTCCCCTGCTCGCCGGGCCGGGTGCCCTGACCACGGTGCTGCTGCTGGCCTCGCAGGGCCACGCGCTGTTCGACTACCTGGCCCTGACCGGCGTGGTGGTGACCGTGCTGCTGCTGGCCCTGCTGGCCCTGTTGCTGGCGCCGCGGCTGATGCACGCGCTGGGCGCCACGGGCGTCAACGTCGTCAACCGCGTGCTGGGCCTGATTCTCGCCGCCCTGGCGGCGCAGTACGTGCTGGACGGCCTGGTCGCCGTCTTCCCCGGCATCGCCACAGCCTGAACCTTCCTCGGGTCGGTTCTTCCCTCAGCAATCGTTGGTGGTACAGACCACCCAGGGCGCGTTCGTGCCCAGGGCGTCCTGGTGTGCCTGCGCGTATTCCCGGGCGGCAGCCCGCGAGGAAAAGCCGTAGATGCGCACGCGGTAACGGAGCATCCCCGCGACCTCGGCGGGGCTGACCCGCGCCGGGATGCCTGCGGCCTGCAGGCGGCGCGCCTCGCGCTCGGCGTCGCCGGCCGTGGCGAGCGAGGCGGCCTGCAGGGCCCAGGGGCCGTTGCCCAGGGTAGCGGCGGGCGTGGCGGCGGGGGGCGCTGTGGGGGTGGCGCTGGGCGTGGCCGCCGGCTGGCTGCTGCCCGGCAGGGCGGCCGACCAGGCCTCGGCACGCGCCCGGCTCACCGGCAGGGCCGGGGTGGGGGCGGTATCACCACGGGCCTCGACGAAGGTCATGGGCAGGTCCAGTGACACGCGCCCGCTGGTCGGGTGGTCGATGTGGCCGCGGCCCTCGATGAGCCAGAAGCTCACGCGCTCGCCCTCGGCCCGCAGCCAGGCCCGTCCCTGTGTCAGTTCGGCGCGCAGGCGCGGCGTGTCGATGGTCACCGGGGCATTGCGGGTGGAGAGCTCCACGATGCCGCGGGTCAGCGTCAGCGCGCGCGCGTCCGGCTGCGCCGCGGCCTGCGTACCGTCGGCCTGCTGGATATGGGTATCGGCATCCCAGTCGTGGGTTTGCAGGGCGGCGACCGGGGCGGTCGCCAGCAGGAGACAGGACAGGCAGCTCAGGCGGAGGGTGCGCACGATTCTCTCTTTCGCATGGGGCAAAGCGGCATTGTCGATGAAGACTCCGACCCTGGCAAACCGGCGGGGTTTCATGGCCCGACGACGGGCAGGTCGATGTGGAAGGTCGTGCCCTTGCCCGGGGTGCTCTCGAAGTCGATCCGTCCACCCATCTGCTCGATGACACTCTTGGTGAGGTTGAGCCCCAGCCCGGTGCCGCCGCGTTGCCGGGTGCTGGAGGCGTCGCCCTGGGCGAACCGCTGGAACACGCGCGGGCGAAAGGCCGGATCGATGCCGGGTCCATGGTCGCGCACATGGATGCGCACGATGCTGCCGTGTCGGCTGGCGCCCACCTCCACCGTGCTGTCCGGCGGGGAGAACTTGATGGCGTTGGACAGCAGGTTGGCCATGGCCTGCTGCAGGCGGTCCGGGTCGGCGAAGAGGGTCAGGCCGGGGGCGTGGTCGTGGAGTGCCAGTCCGACCCCGGCGGATTCCGCCAGGGGCTGGTGGGTGGCCAGTACCTCGTGCAGGAAATCGTCCAGCGGAATGTCGCGCGGGGTGAAGGCCAGCTTGCCCGACTCCAGTTTCTGCAGGTCCAGCAGGTCGTTGATGAGAAAGACCAGGCGGTTGCAGTTGCGCTGGGCGATGTCCAGCAGCTCTGCCTGCTGACCGCCCCCACCGGCCTGGTCGATCAGGCCGAGCGCACCCCGGATGGCGGTGAGCGGGGTGCGCAGTTCGTGACTGACGCTGGAGACGAACTCGTCCTTGAGGCGTTCGGCGCGCAGACGCTCGGTGACATCCTCGGCGGTGCCGACCAGGGCCGTGAGCGGTTCGCCCTCGCGCAGCGGCGTGACGGCAAACTGCAGGGTTCGGGGCTGCCCGTCGGGGCGACGGATCTCGAGCAGGCGGTGCGTCACCTGTTCGCCCTCGCGCAGGATGCGCCAGAGGTCGTCCAGGCGCTCGGCCTGCTGGGCCGGTGCGAACAGGCGGTCGAAGCGCTGGCCGAGGAGCGTGTCGGCGGTGTGGCCCGTGATGTGTTCCATGGCCCGGTTGACGTGGGTGAAGCATCCCTCGCGATCCAGGCTGAAGATTGCGTCGGAGGCATTGTCCATAATGGTGGAGAGCAGCCGGTTGCTGTCGCGCAGCTCGCCCTCCTTGCGCGTGAGGGCGGTGAGCTTCTCCGAGAGCAGCCGGTTGGTGTCGCGCAGTTCGTCGCGGGAGCGCGCGAGTTCCTCGAGCAGTCGGTCCTTGTCATGGCGCAGGCGCAGGGCCTCGGTGAGCGTGGTATTGAGCCGCGCCGAGGTGACCAGCAGCGCCCCCAGGTAGACCAGCGTCAGCAGGCCGAGGAAGGCGTGGATCTGGCTCTCCTGCAGGAACAGCAGCAGCGCCAGGGGAGGCAGCATGGGCAGGGCGTAGGCGAGATAGGCGGCGCGTACGGAGGAGAGGAAGGTGATGCCGCCGGCCGACATGCCGGCGATGACGATGAGCAGCACCATCTGGTGGGGCACGCTCGCGGACGGGAACAGCAGCGCGGCGCCCGTGCCCCAGGCCGCACCGGACAGGGCGGCGCCGATGACGTAGTCGCGGGTCCAGCGCCGCAGGGGGAGACGATCCCGGTCGCGTCGCCAGGACCCGACCAGGACCCAGCGAGTAAGGGTGATGACCGTCATGCCGGCAACCCAGGCCAGGATCTCGGCCGGCGGCTGTACCGGCCAGAGGACGGTGGCCAGGATGACCGTATTGATGAGCGTGGCGATGAAGCCGGTCCTGGCCTGTTCGTAGAGCAGGCGGGTCTGGGACGCCAAGATCGCGTACTGCACGCCGGGGCTCGGGGCATCGTCCATGGTGGGGTCGTTCTCGGTTTGGGGGTCGTGTGGTTGGCGGCTCGTCCGGGTCAATCGTAACCCGCCAGCTCCACATAGCCCATCCCGATCGGCTCGCCCCGGGTATCGAGGACGTCCACCGCCCCCTCCCAGTAGCGCACGCTGAGGGCCATCTCCTGGTCATCCAGTACCGGCCGGATGCGCCAGGTCTCGCCGTTCACGGTCAGCTGCCATTCCACCGGATAGCGACGACCATCCGCGGCCTGCCAGTGACGCAGGGGGGCGAGGGTCACGTCTGTCGCCTGCAGGCGGCGGTAGCTGCCGTCGGCGGCGACCAGGCTGCCGGCGCTGGCCGGGTCGGTGCCGCCGTCGAGCCGGCGCAGGCGGTAGTACATGAGTTCGCGCCCGTCATCGAGCTGCAGGGCGAACCAGTCCCAGCCGGCCTGGTCGTCCGCCAGGGCGCTGGTGCTCCACTCGCGGTCCATCCAGGCCCGGCCGGCGACGGCCAGACGCCGCTCGCCCAGGCGCAGCTCGCCGGCGGCGGCCAGGCGCGGCAGGGAGTAGTAGTACGAGGCATTGCCCGGGTCGGCACTCTTCTGGCTGAGTCCGGCCTCGCCCTGCAGCACGGGGGGCTTTTGCGGCGAGAGGTCCAGCGAGAGGGCGTAGTCGCCGGCGTCCAGTGACAGGTGCCAGTGACCGGGGCGTGCCGGGTCGGCCCCCAGGCGCCAGTCCTCCAGCCACACGGCCAGCGGCTGGGCGCGGGCGCCGGCCAGCCCGGCTGCACCCCGGGCGAAGCGTTCGGCCGCGTGGTGCTGCCCGCCGGGCACGTCGGTGATGGCAAAATGCGCCATCCACACGTCACGGGTGCGCCAGGCGCTGTCGTCGGCGACCGCCGGTGCCAGGGCGAAGCGGAAGAAGGTGACCTGGAAGCCGTAGCGTCCCCCGGCCGGATCCCGGAGGTTGCCGGTGAGGTACCACCACTCCGTCTGGTAGTCCGGGTGGGGGCCGTGGTCAGCCGGGAAGCGGAACTCGCGGGGCGCTTGGGCGCGGGCGAAGGCGGGGTCCGGCGTGCCGCCCAGCAGGTCGCGGGCGCGCAGCGGCCCGTCGTCCGGCTCGCCGGCGGGGCCGCAGCCGGTCAGCAGGGCGGCGCAGAGCAGCAGCAGGGACAGGCGCATGTTCATTCCTCCCGCAGGGCCTCGGCGGGCGGGGTGCGGGCGATGCGCCAGGCCGGGACGATGCTGGCGAGCAGCGCGGCGGCCAGCGCCAGCAGCGTCGCCTCGACGAAGGCCGCCGGGCCGATGGACAACGGCAGGCGCCAGCCGAAGGCGCGCAGGTTGATCACCTCCACCAGCAGCTGCGACATGACCAGCCCCAGCGGGCCGGCCAGCAGCAGCGCGGCCAAGGCGATCAGCAGTGCCTGCAGGGCGACCAGTCGCCAGAGCTCCCAGGGTGTGACGCCCAGGGCGCGCAGGGTGGCATGATCGCGGCGGCGCTCCAGCTGCATGGCCGACAGGGCGCTGAGGATGCCGATGAAGGCGATGCCGATCATCAGCAGGCGCAGTACGTCGGTGACGGCGAAGGTGCGGTCGAAGATGACCAGCGAACGCTCGCGGATCTCGCGGGTGAGGCTCAGCACGGCCCGGCCGGGGTGGTCGGCCAGGCGCGCGCGCACCGCGGCTGCCACGGTGTCCGTGTCGGCGCCCGGTTGCAGGTACAGGCCGACGCTGCCCACGGCCGGATCGTCCCAGTGGGCATCATAGAGCGCGCGGCGCATCACCAGCTGGCCCTGGTCGCTGCCGTAGTCCTGGTAGATGCCGGCTACCTGGAGGGCCACCGGTCCGCGCGCGGTGTAGAGCGTGAGGCTATCGCCGGCTGCGAGTCCGTGCCGATAGGCCAGCGGTTCGGAGACGAGCAGGGCCTGTTCCCCGTCGAAGGCGGGCCAGCTGCCGCCGGGCCGTTCGGCCAGCAGTCGGAAGCCCCGGTAGCTGGCCGGGGCCATCTGGATGGCAAGGGTCTCCACCGGGCCGAGACCGGTCTCCAGGGTGACCTGCCGGCCGGTGCTGATGGCCGCCACGCCGGGCAGCCCGCGCAGGTCGTCGACCAGGGCCTCCGGCAGGTGGCCGCCGCTGCGCAGGCTCGTGCTGGCCGCTGCGGCGACATACATGTCGCCCTGCAGGGTCTGGTCCAGCCAGCTCGTCACGCTGTGGCGAAAGCTGCCGGTCATCAGGCCCACGCCGATGCTGGCGGCCACCGCGATGCCCAGCGCCGCCACGGCCACGCCGCTGCGGCTGAGGCCGGCCCCGGTGTCGCGGGCGGCGAGGTGGCCGATGCCCGGCAACAGCCGGTCGAGCAGGGGGGCGGCCAGGCGCGTGAGCAGCTGCAGCAGCGCCGGGGCCAGCAGGGCGGCACCGAGGATGACCAGGAACAGGGCGACGAAGCCCGGCAGCAGGGCCCGCACCGGGTAGTGGGCGAGGCCGTAGCCGCCGGCGACGAGCAGCAGGCCCATGGCATTGAGCAGCGGCAGGCGGCGGCGGATGCCGGCCTCCAGCGACGAGCGCCGCTGGGTGGTGATGGGCGGGGTACGGCCGGCCTCCAGGGCGGCGGGCAGGCCGGCGACGAGTGCGGCGGCAAGCCCCAGGCCGGCGCCGGTGGCCAGGACGGCGGGGGCGACGCGCACCGCCTCCAGCGTCAGCTGGAAATAGAGGTCGTTGATGGTCTGAACCACCCGGTCGAGCAGGACCTCGGCCAGTGCCACGCCGAGGACGAGCCCGAACAGGATGCCGAGCAGGGCGAGCAGGCCGGTCTCGAGCAGGATGAGGCGCACGACCTGGCGGGGCTCCACGCCCAGCATGCGGTAGATGCCGAGTACGGGGCGGCGGCGCAGCACCGCGAAGGTCATGGTGTTGTAGATGAGAAAGCCGCCAACCACGATGGCCAGCAGGCTCATGGCGGCGAGATTGGTCTCGAATGCCCGTGTCATCTCGCGCTGGGCGTTGCCGCGTGCCTCGGCGGTGACGAGCCGCAGGCCGGGCGGCAGGGCGTCGCGCAGGCGGGCCAGGCCTTGCGCGTCCTCCGCCGGCAGGTAGAGGTCGATGCGATCCAGCCGGTTGCCGCGCCCGAGCAGGGTCTGGGCGGTGGCCACGTCCACCCAGAGCAGGCCGTCCACGTCGGCGTCCCCCTCCAGCAGGCCGGTGAGTGCCAGTGTCTGCACGCGCCCGGCAACGGTCACCTCGAAGTCCGTGCCGGGGGAGAGGTCCAGGCGTGCGGCCGTGCTCGCCGGCAGCAGGGCCCCGGGGCCGGTGAGAAAGCGGTTGAGGTCCGCCTGGCGGTCGTCGGCCAGGGCGGGACGGAAGTCGGCCTCGGCGAAGGGGTCGATGCCGATCAGACGCAGGGTCTCGTCCCGGTGCTGGACCAGCCCCTCGACCACGGGCGCGGCGGCCGGCAGCAGACCGGTCCGGCGCAGGCTGGCATAGGTCTCGCCGGGCAGGCCCTCCGGCGGGCCGAGGAGCTGGTGGGTGGCGCGCCCGGTCACGCCGTCCATGGAGGCCTCGAAGGCGCGTCGGGCACTGTCGTTGGCGAGGTCCACGGCCACGACGATGGCCACGCCCAGGGCCACGCCGAGCACGGCCAGCAGCGTCTGCCAGCGCTGGCCGAGCAGGAAGCGGCGGCCGGCCCGCAGGAGCAGGCTCACCAGGCCCGCACCTCGCGGGTCTCGGTCAGCTGCCCATCCGCCAGGGTGAGCACGCGGTCGGCGCCGCCGGCGACCTCGGCGCTGTGGGTGACCGTGATCAGGGTGGCGCCACGCTGTCGGCACAGCGACTGCAGCTGGGCCAGCACCTCGCGTCCGATCTCGACGTCGAGGTTGCCGGTGGGTTCGTCGGCCAGCACCAGCCGGGGGGCATGCACCAGGGCGCGGGCGATGGCCACGCGCTGGCGCTCGCCGCCCGAGAGCTGGTCCGGGAAGGCCTCGGTGCGCCCGGCAAGGCCCAGGGCGTCGAGGTCGTGGCGCGCCCGGGCCAGGGCCTCGCGTCGTGCCCAGCCGTTGAGCTCCAGCGGCCGGGCGGCGTTCTCGGTGGCGGTGAGGGTGGGGATCAGGTTGAAGAACTGGTAGACGAAGCCGATGTGCCGGCGGCGGAAACGCGTGCGTGCCGTCTCGTCGAGCGCCTCCAGCGCGACGCCGTCGATGCGGATGCTGCCCGCATCCGGCCGGTCGATGCCCGCCAGCAGGTTGAGCAGGGTCGACTTGCCCGAGCCGCTGCGCCCGATCAGGGCCAGCTGCTCGCCGGCGACGATGTCGAGGCTGGCCTCCCGCAGCACCGGGTGCAGGGCGTCGCCCTCGCCATAGGCCCTGGCGAGGTGGCGTACCTGGATGAGCGGGGCGGTCTCGGTCATGGGTGGCCGCAGCGGTGCCTACTGGATGACGAAGCCGGTGAAATAGAGGCCGCGTACCGGCTCCCTGCCCGTAAGTCCGGCAAGGACGGCCTGGATCTCGGCCTGCAGCTCCTGCCGCCAGACCTCGCGTTCGCGGGTGGATCTCGCCGTCTCCACGTCACGGCCACTGAGGTAGAGGATCATGGTGTTGCGCAGCACGGGCATGTGGGTCTTGACCAGGTCGGCATCGGCGGTGGAGCCGACGGCGAGCTGTGCGCTCAGCTGCATGAAGTGCGTGCCGCGCCCGCCGGTGAGGTTGAGCACCAGCGGGGGATCGAGCGGGATGTAGGTCACCGGTCCGGCCGCATCCTCTGCCAGAACGGGGGGCGTGGCCAGCAGCAGGAGCAGCAACAGGGTCAGCAGGCGGGGCATGGATAGGGGTCCTGGGGTTTGGGTTTGCAGGCGTCAGTTTTACCACGCGGGCGGCGCCTCGTGCATGCGCAGGCCGCGCTGCCCCCCCCTCTGGTCCCGCGTTTTCGACCGCTGGTCCGGCTGGTGCGTGATGGGCTTCACATCCTGTCCCTATGGGAATTTTTCCCATGTCTTCAGATACCTACGATCACTACAGTCCATCCAACAGGACGCATCATGTGCTCGCGGATCTCGGCCCGGAATGGACAGGGCCATGACAGGGGATGGCACATGACGATGCATCGATCGCATCGCAGGTTCCGCATCACATGCATATACAGTCTGGAGGTTTACCATGATGATCCGTACCGCTACCGTGGCCCTGCTGATGGGTCTTGCCGCCCCTGCCTTTGCCCAGCTCGACATGCCGGAATCCCGTACCTGGCAGGTGGAGGGTGATAAGGTCGCCAACCCGGAGGCCATGGTGGCCATCGAGCGCGCCAATCAGACCCTCAGCCAGACGCATGCCTCACTGCTCAGCGCCCTGGAATCCATGGACGAGGCGCCCGAATCCTCGCGCTAGTCCGCGCGTGCCGACGGCACGCCAGTCCGACTCCCCCGGTTGCCGCGTCGTCCGCAAGGACGGCGCGTTTTTTTGTTTGGACCGCTGCCCCGCTACACTGCATCGGGCGATGAGCGGGCAGACCGCCGGGAGGAGAGGAAAGAATGCTAAACTACGGCGCGCCGGACTGGGTGACCTGGATTGCGCAGGATGCCGACGGCAGCTGGTGGGGGTTCGAGGCCGAGCCCAATCTGCACGACCGCGGCTGGTACGAGAACGAGGTCGGTCGCTGCCTGCGCCTGGCCACGGGCAATCCCTCGCCGGACTGGCGCGACTCCCTGCGCCGCTACGACGGTCGCGGCCCGACCCACCCCGATCAACCCTGACATACAGGTAGCGCCCTTGTACCGACTGGCGGAACAGCGACTCGGCCGGCTGCTCAACGCACGGCAGCAGCACCTCCTCGGTGACGGCCTGGTCGGTCTGGAAAAGGAAAGCCTGCGCGTGAGCCCCAACGGAGGCATCGCGCAGACACCACACCCCAGGGCCCTGGGTTCGGCGCTCACCCACCCCTACATCACCACCGATTATTCCGAGGCACTGCTCGAATTCATCACGCCGCCCTTCGCCGATCGTACGGGGCCGCTGCAGTTTCTCGAAGACCTGCAGAAGTTCGTCTATACCCGGCTCGACAACGAGATCCTCTGGGCCACCAGCATGCCTTGTGTGGTGGCGGGCGAGGAGAGCATTCCCATCGCCCAGTACGGCAGCTCCAATGTCGGCCTGATGAAGACGGTGTACCGTCGGGGCCTCGGCCATCGCTACGGGCGCGTCATGCAGGTGATCGCCGGGGTGCACTACAACTATTCCGTGCCCGAGGCCCTGTGGCCGGCACTGCGCGAGTTCGATGGCGACACGGGCGAGGCCGGCACCTATCGTTCGCGGGCCTACTTCGGCATGATCCGCAACCTGCAACGCGTGGGCTGGCTGATCCCCTACCTGTTCGGCGCCTCGCCGGCGGTGTGCAAGTCCTTCTTCGGCGACATGCACCCGCCGATGCCGGAATTCGACCGCAACACCTGTTACGAGCCCTATGCCACCTCGCTGCGCATGGGCGACATCGGCTACACCAACGCCAAGGAGGGCGAGACCGGGATCAAGGCCTGCTACGACGACCTCGACTGCTACGTTAAAAGTCTCAGCTGCGCCATCGAGACGCCCTATCCCGAGTACGAACGCATCGGCGTGTGCGTGGATGGCGAGTATCGCCAGCTCAATGCCAACATCCTGCAGATCGAGAACGAGTACTACAGTACGGTACGCCCCAAGCAGATCCTGCAGGGGCTGGAAAAGCCCACCCGGGCACTGGCCAGTCGCGGCGTGCGTTACGTGGAGCTGCGCTCGGTGGACGTGAACGCCTTCCATCCGCTGGGGGTCGACGCCGACCAGGTGCTCTTCATCGAGGCCCTGATGCTGTTCTGCCTGCTGGCGGACAGCCCACCCATCGATGCCGAGGAGCGGGCCTATATCGACTACAACCAGTCGACCACCTCGCACCGGGGGCGCGAGCCCGGGCTCGCGTTGCGTCGCCCCGGCGGGGCCGTGACGCTCAGGGACTGGGCGCTGGAGGTGCTCGAGGCCATGCGGGGCGTGTGCGAGGCGCTGGACCGCGACGACCCGGAACGGCCCTACAGCCGGGTCCTCGCCATCCAGGTCGAGGCCGTGCACGATCCCGAGCGCACGCCCTCGGCGCGCATGCTCGCCGAGATGCGCGCCAATGGCGAGGGCTTTTATCACTTCGCCCGTCGCATGTCCCAGGTGCATGGCGAGTACTTCAATGCCCTGCCGGCGCGTGCCGAGGCCGAGGCCATGCTGGAGCGGCTGGCGGCCGATTCTCTGGCCGAACAGGCGGCCCTGGAGGCCGGGCCGCAGGCCCCCTTCGATGCGTTTCTCGCGGACTATTTCGCCGGCCGCAGCGCCGGGGGGTGACGGGCTTCGCATTCGCGCCATCCGCGGCTTGACCCCGTCCGGCAGGATTGGACTAGTCTAGGGGTATTGTCCCTGAACGACGTCGGGTTTTTCATGGCCGCATACGCCCCCTTCGACTTTGCCCACTGGATGCAACTGGCCGGCACCGACCCGGAGCGCTTCGAACGGGCGCGGCTGGCGGCCATCGGTGAAGTCCTGGAGGCGGCGCCCCCGGATCGACGGGAGCGTCTGCGCGGGCTGCAGTGGCGCATCGACCAGGAGCGCCGACGCGCCCGTACCCCTCTGGCGGCCTGTCTGCGTCTGTCCTCGCTGATGTGGGACTCCCTCAACAACGAGTTGTTGCCGGTGCTGCAGCGGCTGGTCGATGATGAGAACGCCCACCGCGCCGCTCCACCGCACCCGGCGGCCGTGATCATTCCCTTCCGTCGGCGCTGATGCCTGCCGTTTGACCCCGTCGCCCATCTTGGGCATGTTATGCAGACCCGCCGGCCTGCGGCGGGTGTAACCGGGCCTTACAACAACAAGGGCGGGCATTCCACCCATGCCACCGCGCCAGGCGGTGAGGCAGACTGGGCGGATGCGCACGAACACCGCCCAATACCAGTACGCCGCCATCATGGACGCACAAGACAAGGCGATTGCCGCCAGCATCGCCCGCCAGATCAAGCGCTCCCGCAGAGAGGTCACCATCCTCTTCACGGATATCGAGTATTCCACCTACCTGTGGGATATCCGTGGCGATGTCGAGGGCCGGTTGATGGTCGACAAGCACAACCGCCTGCTGTTTCCGGTGATCCGTGCCTATCGGGGGCGGGTGATCAAGACCATCGGCGACGCCATCATGGCCTCCTTCAAGAACCCCGAGGATGCCGTGCGCGCCGCCATCGGCATCCAGCAGGCGCTCTACCGCGCGCGCAAGCAGGACGACAACTTCTATATCCGCGTGCGCATCGGCATCCACACCGGCATGGCCATCGTCGAGCACAATGACGTGTTCGGCGATGTGGTCAATGTCGCCTCGCGCATCGAGAACGAGGCCAAGGGCGACGAGATCCTGCTCTCGGAGAACACGGCCGCCACGCTCAAGGACAAGGGCTATTTCCTGGTGGAGGAGGGGGAGTTCATCTTCAAGGGCAAGCGCGAGCCCATGGGGGTGATGCGCTGTGAATGGAAGCATGCCCAGGACATGCTGGAGAACGTGAAATTCACGTCTTTCCTGCCGGTGGGGCCGAGCCAGCAGCGCGAGCTGCTGCTCTATGCCGTGGCCACACTCGGCATGTTGTACTTCCTCTACGCCAACTACCTGCGCTACGTGATCGCCGACTTCGAGACCTTCGCGCTGATCACGCTCAACCCGCTGATGCTGATGCAAGTGCATCCGCTGATGCCGGTACTCGGGGCGGCTCTGGCGATCTATGCCGTGCTGCTGGCCTCGCGTATCCGCCGCATCCCGCCCTTCGTCCTGCGGCTGCTCAAGGGGGGGTTCGGCTTCGCCATCGGCTTCTTCGGGTTCATGCTGCCGATGCAATATCTGCCGGCAGAGCTGACCTCCACGGTCCATGCGCCGCTCTACGAATCCCGCCACGAGTTTGTCGAGGTGCGTCACGACGCCATCGTCATCGAGCAGCTCGAGCCGACCGCCCGCATCGTCGCCACGGTGGAGCGGGGCAACCTGCTACTGCGAACCGACAACCGCGTGCGTGACGGCGTGACCTGGAACCAGGTCATCGTGAGTGAGCGCGAACGGGGCTGGATCCAGGAAACCATCCCGGCGCGTTTTGGTGTGCCCGAGATCGAGAATACCCGCACCAAGCGTTTCCTCTTTACCCTGGCCGATCTCTATGCCCTGGTCATTGGCGGGTTGATGTTCCTCTGGGGAACGTTAAACTTCCGCATTCGCCCGACCTGAGCTGGCGCTGGAACTGTGACTGCGTTCATACCGGCGCGCACGGGGCGCTGTTATCTTCTGTCCACAGGGCGAGGGAAGCTCCCCGCCACGCCAGGACAGGCGCACGAATCTTGAAGAGGACGACCCATGTCGAAGTCAGTCAACAGCGGTTCCTTCGAGCCCGGCTACCAGGAAACGGCCGAGAGCGATGTGTCGCGCGTGCGCGCGCTGTACAACCCGGACTCCCGTCTGGTGTTGCGCATGGGCGACGCCGAGATCGTCATGACCCCTGCCATGCGCGTGTTCACCATGGGCCGTAATGCCGACTGCGACCTGGTCGTCAACGAGCCCTACGTGTCGCTGGTACATGTACGTATCCTGTACCGCAAGGGCAAGTTCGTGCTCATCGACCAGAGCCGCAATGGCACCTATGTGCGTGCCGAAGGCGGTCCGGAGATCGGCCTGGTGCAGGACGACGAATTCCCGCTGGCCGGCAACGGTGCCATCAGCCTGGGGCATCCGGGCAGCGAGGATGCCCACGACCTGATCCGCTATCGCTTCGAAGACAAGTGAATCCCGGCATCCGCCCCGGCGGATGCTGAACCCCGGCCCCCGATCCGTGTCCAATCCGGCGATTCCCCCGTTTATGCCGGAGTACATCGTGAAGGTCCTCTCTCCCCCCGTACTGACGCTAATCCTCATCCTGTTGTCCGCCCCCGCGGCCGCGCTGCAGGACTTCGACGGTCGCCCGGCCGGTCTGGCCGACCATATCGGCCAGGACGAACGCTGGCTGGTGGTGATGATCTGGGAATCGAACTGCCCGGCCTGTAACCGTGTCGCCCATCAGTACGTGGATTTCCATGAGTTCAACGCCGATCGTCGCGCCCGCGTGCTCGGCATCTCCATCGATGGGCCGGCCGCCGTGGCCGATGCGAAGGCCTTCGTCGAGCGTCACCAGGTCCAGTTCCCCAACCTGATCGGCGATCCGGCCGAGGTCGCCATGCGCTATCGGCAGCTCACCGGCAATGCCTTTGTCGGCACCCCCAGCTTTCTGTTGTTCGATCCGCAGGGACAGCTGCGCGGCTACCAGGCGGGCATGATGCCGGCCGAGGTTGTGGAGCGCTTCATCGACGAGGCGGCGGCAGGCAGCGCCGCCCGTTAAGCCCCCCGGCTGTGCTATAAGGACGTTTGCAGGATGATCTGGCAGCGGAACGTCCGTACATGGCTGGCAAGGGAGGCTGGGATGGGATCCCATGAGCGTATCCGGGTAGTGATCGTGGACGATGCCGCGATGACCCGCGGCATACTGCAGCTGATGCTGGAGATCGAGGGCTACGAGGTGGTCGGCGAGGCCGGCAATGCCCGCGAGGCGTTGGACCTGGTACGGCGGCTGGTTCCGGACGTGGTCTTTCTGGACATCAACCTGCCGGATCAGAGCGGCATGGCGGTGCTGCAGCAGCTGCACCACGATTTCCCCGACCTTGGCGTGATCATGATCACCGTGGATGACACGGCCGACTGCATGCGCGAGGCCATTCGCAACGGGGCGCTGGGCTACGTGCTCAAGCCCCTGTCGGAAGACCGGGCCGTGGCCACCATCCGCAATATCCTGCGCAGCCGCTACGGAGTGTCATCCCGCGTGGTTGGTCTCGGTGATACGTACTGACCGCCCTCAGCTGCCGCTCAGGCGCTCGAAGATGCGAAAGCCCGCCAGGTAGGTGCCGGCGGCCGAGCCCAGTGTGGTGAGAAAGAACACCAGCAGGATGCGCGCCACCCGGTTCTTCCACCACCCGCCCAGGCGGGTGGTGGCGTATTTGAGTTCCGCAAAGTCGGCCATGCTCGGCTTGCGCAGCCAGGTCTCCACGAAGGCGGCCACCATGCCGGCGCCGATGGCCGGGTTGAGCGAGGTGAGCGGCGCCCCCAGAGCCGCGCTCAGCACGGTGAGCGGATGGCCGCGTGCGAGCAGGGCCCCAAGCCCTGCCAGGCCGCCGTTGATCAGCACCCAGTCCCCGATCAGCTGCCAGCCGAGTTCGCGGCTCTCCCGAAAGCCGATCGCGAAACCGACCACCACCAGCAGGGCGATGGCCCAGGGGATGAGCCGTGGCCAGCGGCTGGGTGGTGGCAGCTGCTCGAGCGCCCGCCGGGTCTCAGCCGGGTTGCTGTCCCCTGCCTGCAGGTAGTTCGCGATCCCCTTCAGATGCCCGGCGCCCACGACCGCCAGTACCCGGGCCGGTCGCTCGGCGAGGATGTCCTCGCGCAGCCGGGCGGCCATGTAGCGGTCCCGCTCGTCGATCAGCGGCAGGTAGAGGGCCTCGGCCTGCTCGGCAAACTCGCTGAAGGTGGTCTCGAGGATGTCGCCCTCCTTGAGGCGCTCGATGTCGGCTTCCTCGACCTTCTCCTTCGACATCACGCTGCCGATGAGGCCGCCGATCAGGCCCAGGCGCCTCCAGAAGGGGACGTTGCGGTACACGCGCTTGAGGGTGGTGCCGATCTCGCGGTCGATCAGCCACACGGCGCGCCCCTGCGCGCGTGCCGTCTCGATGGCGGCCTTCATCTCTGCCCCGGGCTCGATGCCGAACTGGTCCGCCAGGCGCTGCTGGTAGGCGCCCAGCGCCAGCGAGGCCATGACCATGGGCACCCGGCCCTCGCGCATCACGCGGAACAGGTCCAGGCGCGAGAGGTGGTCGGGATCGAGCAGGGCCTGCTGGCGGCTGGGGCAGAGCTCCACGGCCACGGCGTCGAAGGCCTCCTGGTCCAGGAGGGTGCGGACGGCCTCGGCGCTCTCGCGGGAGACGTGGGCGGTGCCGAGGAGTACGACCTCGGTGTCGCCGACCTGCAGGCGGGTCAGGGGCTGGGTGTTGTCAGTCATGTGTCGGCTGGTTGCGGGGTCAGGGGGCGAATTGTACCGGGCTCAGGTTGCGCATGCAGTCTGCCCGTGGCGCGCGCCGGGGGTTGGCGAGAAAACGGCGCGCCAGGGTCACGGCGCAGGCGTCACTGTCCAGCACGCTGTGGCCGATGCCGGGAAAGCGCAGCAGCGTCCCGTTGGGATAGCCGCGGGCGGCGGCCTCGGCCCACTCCACCGGGGTGACGGGGTCCATCTCGCCGGCCAGCAGCAGGGTCGGAAGGCTGGATCGCACGGGCTCGTAAAAGTCCTCGGGGGCGCGGGCGGCAGGCCAGCTGGCGCAGACGTCGGCGTCGGCCGCGGCGGCGGTATAGGGGGCCGACAGCGGGTGCGCACGCACCGCGTCGAGGTAGGCCTGCCGGTCGAAGGGGTGGGCGTCGTGGCATTCCACCGACAGGTACACGGCATCCGAGAAGCTCGGGTCCAGCACGCTGCCCACGTGGCGGGCCGCCAGGGGCTCCAGGCGCTGGCTGTCACCCCGCCAGAGGGCGTCCAGGGCGGCGGGCAGCTCGCCGATGGCGTCCCATTGGTAGAGGCTGTCGAAGAGCACGTACAGCAGGCGTTCGTCGTTCACCCGCAGCTGCACGGATGCCTCCGCATAGGGATGGGGCAGGGACAGGTCGACAGGCTGGCGGGCCAGGTGGGCGAGCAGGATGGGGAAGCGCTCACGCAGGAGGGGGTGGCGCTCACGGCAGCCGGGGTCGGCCTCGCAGGCGGTGAACAGGCGCTCCATGGCCCCCTGCAGCAGGCCGGGCCAGGTCAGGGTGGCATCCATGTCCGGGGGGTAGACGGAATCGAGGATGGCGCTGCGCACCCGCCCGGGATGGCGGCGCTGGATCTCCATGGCCAGGCGCGTGCCATAGGACACCCCGTAGAGGTTCCAGCGGGCGGCATCGGCGGGCTGCCCCTCGGCCTGGTCCAGTGCCGCCATCAGGTCGCGGGCGTCGCGGGCATTGGCCGGGGTGCTGTAGGCCGCGAGGTCGTGGCCCGCCGCGCTCAGGCGGTGATGACAGCGCGTCGCGGCCGCAAGCCCGGCGGCTGCCGCCTCGGCCGGGGGCAACGGGTCGTCCAGCATGTCGACATACAGGGCATCGAGCTCCTGGCAGTCCGGCCGGGGCTCGGCCATGCCGGTGCCGCGCTGGTCGAAGACCACGAAGTCGTGCGGCCAGTCGACCTCCTCCAGCCAGTAATACCAGCCCTCGATCTGCTCGGGGCCGATCCAGGCGCCGCCGCCCGGGCCACCGGCCAGATAGAGTATGGGCGAGGGGCGATGGTCGAGGCCGGTGTGGCGGAAGACCACGACGGGCAGGCGGTGGGCCTGTTCGCCAGCCGACGATGCGGGATGGAACCAGGCGCAGTGGGTGGAACGGTCCTCGGGCACCTCGAACCAGCACGTCGTCCAGGCCAGGCGGGCGCCGTTGGCCAGCAGCACCTCGCCGGACGGGGCGTCGGGGGGGACGGCCAGCCCCCGGTAGCCCGCGTAGAGCAGGGCCGCGAGCAGGGGCAGGGCGAGCAGGGGCAGCAGGCGACGCAAGGGCGGTTCCCGGGCTACCAGAGGAGATCGTCCGGCACACCGTCCGCCTCACCGGCGTCCGGGGCGTGGCGCACCACCAGCTTGTCGGGGTCCAGGGTCGCAATCTCCTCGGCGACCGCGGCCGGGATCAGGCAGCGCTGTCCGTCGAGAAAGGTGATGGCGAGCTCACCGGCCGCCAGGGCCGCGAGCTGCTCCGGGGTGACCCGCACCTGCTTGACCTTGTCGCGGACGGTGAAGTGGTAGTTGAGCTCGGCCCCCGCGTCGTTCTGCAGGTGGTCGCGAATCAGCTGGGCGATGCGGGCGCGGTTGGCCTTGCGGCGGCGCTCGGCCTCGCGGCGGGCCTGTTCGGCGGCCTCGCGCTCGCGCCGTTCCTCGCCGGCCCGCAGGCGGTAGGCCTGGGCCAGGTCGATCTCCGCTGCACTGGTGTCGGTGCTGCGCTTGTCCGGGCGAGGTTCGCGCCGGCCGCCCTTACCGGCCTTCCTGCCGTGCCGCGGTGACGGCGGCTTCGGCCGGCTGGCCGCGCGGGCCTGTGCTTCGGTGATGAGGCCCGCCTTCAGTAGCTGTTCCTTGAGATCGCTCATGCCCTCAACCGCTCGGCTCGCAAAGGGTGGACAGCTTCCCCGGCCGGGCCGTGGGTGTCAAGGCGAGCCGGCCTCGCGCAGCAGGGCCTCGATCGGCGCCCGGCTCTCCGGCAGGCCCCAGTCCAGGGCGCCGAAGTGGCCGTAGCGCAACCGGCCTTCATGGTCCACCAGGTAGTTGGTGGGGTAGGCATAGATCTTCCAGGTGCCGACGGTCTCGCCTTGAATGTCGTGCAGCACGGGGAAGTCGACCGGGATCTTCTCCAGGAAGGCCTCCACCACCTCGCGCGGCTCGCCCACGTCGATGGAGAGCACGCGCAGGCCGCGATCTGCGTAGTCGGCCTGCAGGTGGTTGAGCGAGGGCAGTTCTTCCACGCAGGGAGGGCACCAGCTGGCCCAGAAGCTCAGCAGCAGCACCTCGCCCCGGTAATCGTTCAGGTCATGGTGCCGGCCCTCGAGGTCGGTCATCGCCAGCGGGGGTGCCGGTACCGGTTCCATCGGGCGCAGGCCCAGGGCGGTGGCGCCTGCCGCCTCGGCCGGTGCCGTATCCGGCAGGGGGGCTGCACCGGCGGGAAGGGGGCGTCCGGCCAGCAAGCGGGCCGCCCGGGCCACGAGCACCGGTAGGTGTTCGCGGAATGCCCGCTCGGCCGGCGACAGGTCGGCCTCGGCCCGGTGCTGGAAGCCGTCGGTCAGTCCGGGCAGCGGGTGGGCATAGACCTCGGCGCCCCCCTCGGCCAGTACCCGGGTCATCGCTTCCAGACGCCAGAACTTGGCCGAGAGACCCGGCTGGATCAGGTAGACGGGCAGGTTCACGGCGCGGGCGATGGCCAGGTAGTCCGGGTCCTCGCCGGCTCGCGGCCGGGTGTCGTAGAGGTAGGGGTGGAACAGGATCAGGCCATGGGGCGGGGAGTGCTTGCGTTCCTGCAGCCAGCGGGCGCCTGAGAGGGCGAGCTGTGCGCTGCGGCCTGTGGCCAGCACGACCACCGGGCGCCCGTCCTGCATGGCGGTCTCGAGCAGGGCGGCGATGTCCTCGCCTGGCATGTTCGCCAGGCTGTGGCGCCCGGGTGGCACGAAGTAGCCCGCGTGCAGGTCGGCGACCCAGGTCTCGAATCCCTCCGTGGCCAGCGCGGCGAAAAAGGTGGCGGGCGGGCGGCTGCCGTGTTCGGACGGCAGCCAGACCAGGCGCGGGCCGGTCCCGGCGGCATGGATCGTGACGGGTATCTCCGCCCCGCTGGGTACCGCCAGCCATTCCTCGGTCGCGGCGTTGGCGCTCGGGGCCTGGCTGACGAGCAGGAGCAGCAGGAGGGCAGGGGCGAGCAGGCGAATGCGGGTCATGGTCATGCGGGCCGGGACATCGTGGTGACGAGGCCCATTCTAGTGGGCAGCCGGGGTGGGCGGTATGTGCATATGCACGGTCGGAACAGGTGAAAGACAACTAAAATCAGTTGCTTGTGATTTTTATCTAAGTCTATGCTTTAACTGAATATTTTTCCCTTGCTGCGGCCCACATCGCAGAATTTTGACCTATGCTCATAGACCCTGTTCCTGCGACAGGGTTCGTGTACAGGACAGGACCGGACGTCATTCGATCCCGATGTCCGCCCAGGGGAAGGCAGGCCGCTGACAGGGCCTGATGTGCAAGGGACCGCCGTCCCTCCGGTAGCAGCCCGCGCTGCCGTGACCGGATAGAGGAGGAAGTGAACGTGATCAAGCCGATGAGGATCGAGGAAGTCCTGCCGGATCCCGAGGATCCGGTCTTCCACTGCCAGGTCTGCAGCAAGCAGATCCCCCGCTCGCTCGCACGCCAGGTGCATTTCGACGACGGATACCAGGCCCGCTGGTTCTTCTGTGGCCCCCAGTGCCTGGCCATCTGGGAACAGGGGCTGCTGGAAGACTGACACCGCAGTTGCCGTCGCCGGCCAGTCCTCGGCGGGTCATGGTGCCGGGGTTCAGGTCGGCGGGTTGGCGGGCTGCTGGCGTTGTTCGATCTCGCGCAGGTTGTCCAGCACCCGCTGGGCCCGCTCGATGTGTTCGTTCAGTTGCCGGTTGTCGGGCGAGAAGCGCCGCAACGGCTGCCAGATGCCCAGCGCCTCTTCGATGTTACCGAGCGTATACGCGCGGCGTCCCCGCTCGATCTCCGTTGTCACGTAGCGGTCGATGGCGACATCCAGTTCGCGGCGGGCCGCGACCACCTCCCGGTGGTCGGGCTGCAGGCGCCCGGCCTCGTCGAGGGCCGCCTGTGCCCGTTGCAGGTCCTGCCCGGCCATGGCCGTGCGGTAGTTTTCCAGCAGGGCGGCAACTCTGAGACTGCGCTGCCGTTCCGTGCGTTGCATCCGCGCTTCGCGGGCCCGGCTGTCCAGGCTGGCCTGGAAGCGGCGGGCCTGGACCAGGGCCTCCTCGATCTCCTTGCTGGGCGACAGGGTATGGGCCAGGCTGAGGCACTGCTCGGCCAGGTCGGGGCGCTTCTGCGCCAGGGCATCCAGCCCACGGGCATGGAGGCGGGCGGCCGTGTCCTCGAGCTCGCGCTGATGGCGGCGGTTGTCGCTGCGGGCGCGGAAGCTGTCGGGGATGGTCTGTTCGATGCGGGCCAGTATCGGCGCATCCGCCAGCAGGTAGTCGGCACGGTTGAGCAGCAGGCGGGTGTCGAGCTCCACGAGCTGGGCCTCGCGCGCGGCGAGAAAGGCCTCGCGGGCCTCGGTGATGCGCCGGCTCTGCGGATAGTTCCTCATGCCCTCGTCGTAGGCCTCCAGCGCCGGTTGCCATTCCCCCTTCTTCATGAGCGCCTGGGCATTGGCGATGACCCGGTCGGCATAGGCCTCGGCGGCCCGGCTGACGGCCGGCAGGCGCGCGCGTGCCCGCTCGTGGTCGGGGTGTGAGGCGGGCACGGCCTCGAGTATGGCCAGGGCGCGGCCGTAGTTGCCCTGTTCGATGTGGTCGTCGACGGCCTGTAGCGGGTCGCCCTGCAGGACGGCCATCTGCGCGCAGCCGGAGAGGAGCAGCAATCCGAGCAGCCCGAGCAGGGCAGGCAGACGCGACAGTGCGGACATCAGGAGTCCAGCCGCTCGGCCACCAGCTCGTCGAGCTGGCTATCCATCACGCGGCGATAGGTGGTGGCCACGTCGCGCACCCGGTAGATGGTGACGGGCTTGCTCTTGCCGCGGATCTTGATGTGCTTGAACTTGCGCGCGATCACCCGGCGCTGCACTTCGGGGTCGTTGTAGTGCTCGTCGCGAATCACGATCTCGCCGGGCTCGGCCACGGCCGACAGGCGTGAGGCGAGGTTCACCGCGTCGCCGACCACGGTGTACTGCATGCGCTCCTGCGAGCCCATGTTGCCGGCCAGCATGTCGCCGGTGTTGATGCCGATGCGGAACTTCACCGCCGGTTTGCCCTCGGCCATGCGCACGACATTGAGCCGGTCGGTGAGACGCTGGATCATCACGGCGCAGGCGATGGCGTTGAAGCGATGGTTGGGGTCGTCGTCCGGCACACCGAACACCACCATGGCACAGTCGCCGATGAACTTGTCGATGGTGCCGCGGTAGAGCTGGCTGATGCGGGTGATGTAGCCGAAGTACTCGTTCAGGAGGTCGGCCACCGCGCGGGGGCTCATGTCCTCGGACAGGCGGGTGAAGCCGACGATGTCGGCGAACAGCACAGTGGCCTGTACGTGCTTGCCGCCGAGCTGCACGTGGTTGATGTTGGAGATGATCTCGCTGGCGATGTTGTCGGACATGTAGCGCGACAGGGCGTTTTCCACCTGCGACTTTTCCAGCAGGCTCTGCGCCATGTTGTTGAAGGCCGACATGAGGGTACCGAGTTCGTCGTTGCGCCGGTCGTTGAGGCGATAGGCCAGGTTGCCCTCGCCGATCTCCCGGCTGGCATTCATCAGCTCGTAGATGGGCTGCGAGATCCTGCGGCTCATGACGAAGGCGCCGATGATGGTCAGCAGGATCAGGGCGATGGTCGCCGCGATGATCATCTGCTTGGCCTTGCGTTCGGATTCCACCATCTGGTTGCGGCTGAAGGTCACCAGTGCGTGGCCCACCGTCAGCTCGCGGAACTGGATGGGGGTGATGAAGGAGATCAGCGCCTCGCTGGTCTCGCTGTCGAGCGCATGCTGCCAGTCCAGGGCGTAGTAGCGGTCCTCGATGCGCCGTGCCTCGTTGTAGACGTCGAGGATGTCATCCTCCGGCACCACACCCAGGCGGTTGAGCACGCTGCCGTTCTCGGCATAGACCACGGCACCCAGCAGCTTGCCGCCGTGGGCGAGGTTGCTGACCATTACCTGCAGGGCGAGGTCGTCCTCTGCCAGCACCGGCTCCTTGGCCGTCTCGGCAAGCTGGGCGACCACGGTGCGGCCGAAGGCGTTGGCCTCCGAGCGCATCACCTCGGTCTGGTTGGTGACGACCACGAATCCGAGCACGCCCATGCCGGCCGTGATCAGCAGGGTGATGACGACGGCCAGCTTGTAGGCGATGGGGATGCGGCGCGGGGCGTGACCGGACAGCCAGGCGCGCAGGCCCGCGGCATCCTGCCGTGAGGAGGCGTCCGAGTTGTCGTCCGGATGTGACTGCATGCTCGCTCGTGATCGTCCAAAAATCCTTTGCAACCAGTCAATTATCGTGGGTTTTTAAAGAAAAGGCTACCTCGGCCCCCGGGGCTGCCCCCGCGCGGCATGGGTTTGCAGGATGCCGGCCAGCTGGCGGGTGGCGGGACCGACCCGCTCCGGTTCGCCGAAGACCAGGTAGAGGTCGGCGAAATAGCGTTGCCCCTCGCGCAGGCGCAGCGGCGTGAGTTCGCCGGCCTCCAGCAACGGCTTCACCTGGTGCGTGGGCAGCCAGGCAAAGCCGAGCCCGTTGCTCACGGCCTCCAGGGCGCTGTCCAGTGAGGTGACCGTCCAGCGCGGGCCGGCATTCAGCCAGCCCACGTCCTGCTTGCGCGCGATCCCCGAATCGCGCACGACCACCTGCAACTCGTCGGAGAGATCGGCCGAGGTGAGCGGGTGCGGTTGCCGCTGCAGGGGGTGGCCCGGGTGGGTGACCGCCACGAACTCCACCGCCAGCAGCGGCTCGCCCAGGCGGCCGGCCGGTACCCGGGCGGCGATGGCCAGATCGGCCTCGCCGGCGACCAGGGCCTCCTCGACGCCGGAGAGCACCTCCTCGATGAGCTGTACCCGGGTGCCCTGGCTGATCGGCAGAAAGTCGCGCAGGGCCTGCATCAGCAGGTCCGAGGGAAAGGCCGCATCCACCACCAGGCGTATCTCGGCCTCCCAGCCCTCGTCCACGTGCCGGGCCAGGGCCTCCAGCTCGCCGGCGGCGACGACCAGGGCCCGGGCACGCTCCAGCACCGCCCACCCGGCCGGGGTGAGTTCCGCCTTGCGGCCCTGAACCTGAAGCAGGTCCACGCCCAGCTGTGCCTGCAGGCGCTGCACGGCATGGCTGACGGAGGACTGGCTGCGGTGCAGGGCGCCGGCGGCCTGCGCAAAGCCGCCTTCGTCCACCACGGCGAGCAGGGCCCGCCACTGATCCAGGGTGACACGGGGGGTCTTCATATCGATATCATAGATAGATAATGCCGATATTTTGCGCTTTTTTATCGATGAGTAACAGCCATAATCGTCATCGTGGCATCCGCCACGACGACTACCTGAGGATCGAGACATGGAAAAGCTTTCGTTACTGGTCGGGCGCGTGCTGCTGGCGCACATCTTTCTGATCGCGGGGATCGGCAAGATCACCGGATATGCCGGCACCCAGGGCTACATGGAGGCCATGGGTGTACCCGGGGCCCTGCTGCCGCTGGTGATCCTCGCCGAGGTGGGCGGCGGCCTGGCGCTGATCGCCGGGTTCCTTACCCGGTATGCGGCCTGGGCGCTGGCGCTGTTCTCCGTGGTGTCGGCCGTGATCTTCCACATGGACTTCGGCGACCCGATGCAGCAGATCCTGTTCATGAAGAACCTGGCCATGGCCGGCGGGCTGATCGTCCTGGCGGCGGTCGGGGCCGGTGCCCTGAGCCTGGATGCCCGCCTCGGATCGCGCCGGTAACAGACGGGGGTGGCCGGCTGGCCGGTCACCCCATTCGCCACCCACTTCGACGACACGAGGAGACACCGATGACGACACTGTTACGCATCGATTCCAGCCTGCGCCAGGACGACTCGGATTCGCGCACCCTGGCCGACCGGTTCGTGGCGGACTGGCGGCAGCGCCACCCCGAGGGGCAGGTGCGCGTCCGTGACCTGGCCGCCGACCCGGTGCCCCATCTCGACGGGACCATGCTCGCCGCCCTGGCCACGCCGCCCGAGGCGCGCGATGGCGAGGCCGCCGGCCGCGTGGCGATGGCCGATGCGCTGATCGCCGAGTTCCTGGCGGCCGACGAGCTCGTGCTCGCCGTACCCATGTACAACTTCGGCATCCCCTCCACGCTCAAGGCCTACCTGGATCACGTGGCAAGGGCCGGCGTGACCTTCCGTTACACCGCGGCAGGACCCGTGGGGCTGGCCGGCGACAAGCGGGTGACCCTGCTGCTCACGCGCGGCGGCCGCTACACCGGCAGCCCCCTGGATCACCAGGCGCCGTACCTGCGCAGCTTCTTCGGCTTTCTCGGTATCACCGATATCCGGGAGGTCGTCGCGGAGGGCCTGAATATCGACGCCGATACCCGTACACGGGCACTGGCCGCGGCCGTCGAACGGCTGAGCGGCCGGAAGGAGGCGGCATGAGCCTGCTGGTCAACGGCGAACTGAGACCGAACTGGTTCGAGACGGAATCCGAGGACGGCGAGTTCGTGCGCGAGGACGCGCAGTTCCGCAACTGGATCACCCCGGACGGTGCGCCCGGTCCCTCGGGCGAGGGCGGCTTTGCGGCCGAGGCCGGTCGCTACCACCTGTACGTGTCCTACGCCTGCCCCTGGGCGCATCGCACCCTGATCTTCCGCGCGCTCAAGGGGCTGGAGGACCTGGTCAGCGTGGACGTGGTGCACCCCTACATGGGGGAGCCCGGCTGGAGCTTCGACACCTATCCCGGTGCCACCGGCGACACGCTGTACGGCTCGGCGTTCATGCACGAGATCTACACGCGGGCGCAGCCGGACTACACCGGTATCGTCACCGTGCCGGTGCTGTGGGACAAGCAGCGCGAGACCATCGTCAACAACGAGTCCTCCGAGATCATCCGCATGTTCAACAGCGCCTTCGACGGGATCACCGGCAATACGCAGGACTACTACCCGGCCGAGCTGCGCGCCGCGATCGACGCCATCAACGCGACCGTCTACGAGAACGTGAACAACGGCGTGTACCGTGCCGGCTTCGCCACCTCGCAGGCGGCCTACGACGAGGCCTATGCGCGGCTGTTCGACACCCTGGAGGAACTGGAGGCGCGGCTGTCCGGCCAGCGCTACCTGGTGGGCGATCGCGTGACCGAGGCCGACTGGCGGCTGCTGACCACGCTGCTGCGTTTCGATGCGGTGTACTACAGCCACTTCAAGTGCAACCGCCGGCGCTTGCTGGACTACCCGAACCTGTGGGCCTATGCGCGCGAGCTGTACCAGGTGCCGGGGGTGGCGGCGACGCTGAATCTCGATCACATCAAGCAGCACTATTTCACCAGCCACGACTGGATCAACCCGGGCGGCATCGTGCCGCGCGGACCCGAGATCGACTTTTCCGTGCCGCACGGGCGCGGCCATTGATGGAGGTGTGCCATGAACGAGGTGCGCAGGGCCAGTGACATGCACGAGGGCGATGGCGCGCGGGTGAAGCGCCTCATGCCCATCCCGGGGTTCATGAACTTCGACCCCTTCGTGCTCTTCGACAACTTCGAGCTCGCACCGGGCACGGGCTTTCCGCCGCATCCGCACCGCGGGTTCGAGGCCATCACCTATCTCTTCACGGGCGAGATCGAGCACCGCGACAACCTCGGCAACGTCTCAAGGGTGGGGCCGGGCGGTGCGCAGCGTTTCACCGCCGGGCACGGCATCGTGCATTCGGAGATGCCCTCGGTGGAGGAACCGACCCGCGGTATACAGCTGTGGATCAACCTGCCGGCACGTCTCAAGGCCAGTGCCCCCGCCTACCAGGAGGCCGGTGCCGAGACGGTGGTCGAGGAGGCGGTGGCCGGCGGCGTGCGGCGCGTGATCGTGGGCGAGGGCGGGCCGGTGGCGCTGATGACGCCCGTGCGCTACGTGCACTACCGCTTCACGGCGGACGGGGAGGTCGACGAGCCGCTGCCGGTCGGCTGGCGGGCCATCGTCTACGTGCTGGACGGCGAGATGTCCGTCAACGGCGAGCGCCTGGCCACGGCCGACGCGTACTTTGCCGAGGACGTGGAAGGCCTCGCCCTGCAGGCACAGGCCGGCACCGAGTGCATGTTCGTCGCCGGCCTGCCGCACGGCGAGCCGATCCGCCAGCGCGGGCCCTTTGTCGATTGAGGGTCGATTGAGGGTCGATTGAGGGTCGATTGAGGGTCGACTGAGGGTCCGCGCGGCGGTTCAGGCCTCGGCCGGTTCGAAGTCCAGCGCCGCGGAGTTGATGCAGTAGCGCAGTCCCGTCGGCGGCGGTCCGTCCTCGAAGACGTGGCCGAGGTGGGCGTCGCACCGCGCACAGCGGACCTCGACGCGTCGCATCCCGTGGCTGTCGTCCCGGTGCTCCGTCACGGCCTCGGCGGACACCGGCTGCCAGTAGCTCGGCCAGCCGCTGCCCGAGTCGTATTTCTCCTGCGAGGTGAACAGCGGCGCGTTGCAGCACACGCAGTGGTATACGCCATCCGCCTTGAGGTCGTGGTACCTGCCCGTGAAGGCGCGCTCCGTGCCGGCCTCGCGGGTCACGTGGTACTGCTCCGGCGTCAGCTGCTCGCGCCATTCGGCCTCGGACTTCTCGATCTTGTTCTCGCTCACGACGTGGGTCCTCCGGGTGGTTGTCTCGGGGTGTCGCCGGGTTCAGGCCTGGCGCAGCCAGCCCGACCAGGCATCGAACAGTGCCGGCGCGGGGGCCATGATCACCGAGCGGGCCTCCATGCGCGGCACGAACACGGCCTCGCCGTCCAGCGTGCTCGACAACCCGCCGGCCTCGCCGAGTATCAGCGACCCCGGCGCGATGTCCCAGAGTTTCATGCCGCCATGCAGGTACACGTGCCCGCGCCCGGCGGCGATCCAGCACCACTCCAGCGCGCAGGAGCCGAAGTTGCGCTGCGAGCCGAAGGGCGAGGCCGCCATCAGCCGCGTCTTCAGGGGCGGTGCGAGGCGCTTGAAGTCGACCAGGGCGACGGCGTGCTCGAGGTCAATGTCGGGCGCCCGGCAGCGCAGGGGCTCGCCGTTGAGAAAGGCCCCCTGGCCCAGGGCGGCGGAGAAGCATTCGTCGCGCACCGGGTCCAGGGTCACGCCCAGCACCGGTCGCCCGTCCGCCACCAGGGCCAGCGAGATGGCGAAGTAGGGGATGCCGGCGACGAAGTTGCTGGTGCCGTCCACCGGGTCGAGCACCCACAGGGGGCGCCCGGTCTCTGCCAGCAGGGCCTCCTGTTCCGCCTTCGGCATCTCCTCGCTGAGAAAACCGATCTCCGGCCAGCGGGCGGTGAGGGCCTCGTGCAGGGCGCGGTCCACGGCGAGATCGGCCTCGGTGAGCAGGCTGCCGTCGGCCTTCACGTCGTGGCCGACGCGGTTGAAGCGCGGCAGCAGCTCGGCGGCCGCGACCTCGCGCAGCAGGGACTCGATTTCATGGATCGCGGGCAATGACACGTGACGGGCTCCGGAAAAAGACTGAGCGGAATGGTCGTGAATTTCCCGCGCGGGGTCAATCCGGGGTGGCGCGGTTTTCCATTGCCCGGAGGCATCGTTTACCATGAGGACTTGCCATCCGCGCATGAATCCTCAGGAGAGCCGACTTGTCCGCCGCCGTGCAGAGCGCCTACGAGGTGCTGGAAAAATCGATCGTGCACTACCTGGGAGGGCCGGTGGGCACGATCGCGAGCGCCGACCCCAAGGCGCCGGCGGCCAATTACGCCGACTGTTTCGTGCGCGATTTCGTCTCCTCCGCCCTGGTGTTCCTGCTCGACGGGCGCCCGGAGATCGTGCGCAATTTCCTGCAGCTCACGCTGAAGCTGCGCGACAAGCAGGCCGAGATCGCCGGCCACCGCATGCTGCCGCGCGTGATGCCGGCGAGCTTCAAGGTGATCACCCATCCCGACGGGCGCGAGGAGATCGATGTCGACTTCGGCGACCGCGCCATCGGCCGCGTCGCCCCCGTGGACTCCATGATGTGGTGGATCCTGCTGCTGCAGGCCTACGTGCGCGCCACCGGCGATCGCGAGTTCGCACATGCGCCGGACTGCCAGCGCGGCATCCGCAGCATCATGAACATCTTCCTGCGCGACCGCTTCGAGGTCTTCCCCACGCTGCTGGTGCCGGACGGCTCCTTCATGATCGACCGGCGCATGGGCGTGTACGGCCATCCGCTGGAGATCCAGGCGCTGTTCTACGGTGCGCTGGAGGCGGCGCAGCGCCTGCTCGACCCCGCCGATGCCGAGAACCATCCGGTAATCGAGGAGTCCGCCGCGCGCCTCACCCAGCTCAAGACCTACGTGCACGACTTCTACTGGCTGGACCTCGGGCGGCTCAACGAGATCCACCGCTACGAGACCGAGCTCATCGGCCATGACGCCATCAATGCGCTCAACATCTATCCCGAGAGCATCCCGGACTGGCTGCCCGGCTGGCTGCCGGACGAGGCCGGCTACCTGGTCGGCAACATCGGGCCGGGGCGCATGGATTTTCGTTTCTTCTCGCTCGGCAACCTGCTCGCCGTGCTCTTCGGGCTGGCCAGCGAGGAGCATTCCCAACGTATCCTCGATGTCTTCGTCGGCCGCTGGGACGATCTCGTCGGCACGATGCCGGTGAAGATCTGCTACCCGGCGATGGAGGGCGAGGAGTGGCGGCTGCTCACCGGCTCCGATCCCAAGAACATCCCCTGGTCGTACCACAACGGCGGCAACTGGCCGGTATTGCTGTGGGCGCTCACCGGCGCCGCGCTCAAGTACGGGCGCGTGGACCTGGCCAGCCGCGCGCACGATTTCGCCGAGCGGCGCCTGATGAAGGACCAGTGGCCCGAGTACTACGACGGGCGCAACGGTCGCCTCATCGGCCGGCGCGCCAACTTCAACCAGACCTGGTCGGCCACCGCGCTGATCCTGTCGCACAAGTTCATCGAGGACCCGCTGGTGCTCAAACGCATCGGCTGGCTGTTCGACCGGGAGGAGGAAGCCGCGACTCCCGCATGAGGTACTGACAAGCCCAAACCGTGGACCGACGCATGACCGACAAGAAGGATTCAACCCGGGGCAGGGGACTCTACGTCGCGCTGTTCAGCATTCATGGCCTGATCCGGGGCCAGGACCTGGAGCTGGGACGCGATTCCGATACCGGCGGTCAGACCAAGTACGTCGTCGAGCTGGCGCGCGCGCTGGCCGAGCACCCCGATGTGGAGCGGGTGGACCTGTTCACCCGGCAGGTGGTCGACGCGCGCGTCTCGAAGGACTACGCGCAACCCGTCGAGCAGATCGCCGGCCGTGCGCAGATCGTGCGCATCCCCTGCGGCCCCGAGGGCTATCTCCGCAAGGAGCTGCTCTGGCCCTACCTGCGCGAGTTCATCGACAACACCCTGGCGCATTTCCGTCGCATCGGCCGCATCCCGGACGTGCTGCACGGACACTATGCCGACGCCGGGCATGTCGCCACCCGGCTCGCCCGCCTGCTCGGCGTGCTGCTGGTGCAGACGGGGCATTCGCTCGGGCGCATCAAGCGCGAGCGCCTGCTGAAGAGCGGGCTCTCGGAGGCGGAGATCGAGGCCGCCTACAACATGTCGCAGCGCATCGCCGCCGAGGAGGAGGTGCTGGCGCATGCGAACCTCGTCATCACCAGTACCAGCCAGGAGGTGGAGCAGCAGTACGCGGTATATGAGCACTACCGTCCCGAGCGCATGCTGGTGAATCCGCCCGGTACCGACCTCGAGCACTTCCATCCCCCGCGGCGCGGCGACTATCCTGGCACGGTGCTGGGCGAGATCAACCGGTTCCTGCAGCAGCCGAAGAAGCCCATGGTACTGGCCCTCTCGCGACCCGACCCGCGCAAGAACATCGGCACCCTCATCCACGCATTCGGCGGCAACCAGCGCCTGCGCGACCTGGCCAACCTCGTGATCGTCGCCGGTTCGCGCGACGACATCCGCGAGATCGACGAGGACGGCCCGCGTGAGGTGCTCACCGAGATGCTGCTGCTCATCGATCGGTACGACCTCTACGGGCAGGTGGCCTATCCCAAGCACATCGACTTCGATTCGGTGGCCGAGATCTACCGCATCGCGACCCGTTCCAAGGGCGTGTTCGTCAATCCCGCCTATACCGAACCCTTCGGCCTCACCCTGATCGAGGCCGCCGCCAGCGGCCTGCCCATGGTGGCGACCAACGACGGCGGTCCGCGCGACATCCGCGAGTACTGCCGCAACGGCCTGCTCGTCGATCCCTACGACGCCAAGGCCATGGGCGAGGCCATCCTGGAGGTGGTGGCGGACAGGGAGCAGTGGCGCAAGTACTCCGCGCGCGCCGTGCGCGGTGCCCACGAACACTTCTCCTGGAGCGGGCATGCGCGCAAGTACGTGAGCCGGCTGAAGAAACTCATCGGGCCCAAGCGCGCAGGCAGCGAACGCTGGAACCGGCTCACCGTCGTCGATCATGCGCTCATCAGCGACATCGACAACACCCTGATCGGCGACCGGGCCGCGCTGCGCGAACTGCTGCAGGCGCTGAAGTCGCAGCGTGACCACATCGCCTTCGGCGTGGCCACCGGCCGGCGCCTGGAGCTCACCCTGGAGGCGCTGAAGGAATGGAAGGTGCCGATCCCGGACGTGCTCGTCACCTCCGTGGGCTCGGAGATCTACTACGGTCCCAACCTGGTGCAGGACGAGGGCTGGTCCGAGGTGATCGACCACGAATGGGATCGTGCGGCGCTGCAGGCGCTGCTCGACCCGTTACCCGGCCTGCGCCTGCAGCCCGAGATCGACCAGCGCCGCTTCAAGCTGAGCTACTTCATCGATCCGGACGCGGCCTGGCCGGTCGAGGACATCGAGGGCCTGATGAAAAAACACGGCCTGAAGGCCCGGGTGATCTTCTCGCACGGCGAGTTTCTCGACCTGCTGCCCGTGCGCGCCTCCAAGGGGGCGGCCATCGAGTACCTTGCCCGCAAGTGGGGCCTCGCACTCGATCACGTGCTGGTGGCCGGTGATTCCGGCAACGACCGCGACATGCTGGAGGGGCCGGCCCTGGGGGTGGTGGTCGGCAATCACGCCGAGGAGCTCAAGTCACTGGCCGCGCAGGACAAGCTCTATTTCGCCAGCGCCACCCATGCCGGCGGCATCCTGGAAGGACTCAGGCATTACGGGTTTGTGGGGGAGGCCTGAGGCGTTGGGCGATAGGGCGGGCCGTGCCCGCCTCGCGCCTCACACGCAAACGCCTAGCGTGCCTCGGTCTTGGTGGCGCCGCAGCGGGTGCAGCGGTAGAGGGTGACGAGCCTGCCCTGCTTGACGTCGAACTGGTTTTCCTTGACCACTTCCCACTTGTGAAAGTTGGAGCGGCAGAGGATCTTCTTGCCGTGTTTCTCGCTCGCCGTCTTGCGCCGGAAGGGGACGACGTCACCCATCAATCCTTGCCTCCGCCGTGACAGGGCGGTGAGGCGGGCACCGCGCCGGCGCGTTCGAAATACTCGTCGGGCGTGTACGTGTGCAGGGCGATGGCGTGCACCGGGCCGGCCAGTTCCTCGGCCAGCAGGGCGTTGATCATGCGGTGGCGCGCCAGCAGCATCTTGCCGGCGAAGGCATCGGATACCACGGTGATCTTGAAATGGGATTCCGAGCCCGGCGGCACGTTGTGCATGTGGCTCTCGTTCACGACCTCGAGCACGCTGGGGTCGAGCGCCTCGTCGAGCCGGGACTGGATCTGTTGCTGGATGCTCATGCGGTTGTCTCCTGGATCGTTGCCACGATCGTCCATGCCCGGAGCATACCGCAACCGGCCGGGGTATTGACCCCCGTCGGCATGGGGAAATACGCCTCAGCGACGCAGTTCGTCGTCGCGGTAATGCACGTCGGTCCAGCAGCGTGGCAGGGCCTCGCCCGAGGGGAAGATCAGGTCGGTCTTGGCAAAGGGCTGCGGCTCCGGCAGGTCTTCGCCCCAATTGTAGCGTCCCGTGAGTTCGGCGCGCGTGGGATCGAACAGTTCGCCGGTATCGAGCACTTCCACCAGGTGATTGGACTTCTTCTCGCGCAGGAACATGGGCGGTCTCCTTCTGTCGTCGGGCCTGAGTCGTTCAGGTCCTATGAACAGTATGGTCGCCCGGGCCCGCTTTGCAATTGATGCGGGTCATGCCCCCGCGTGCTGCATCCTGCAATGTGGGCAATACTCGCCGGGACGATAGTCCGGCGAGGCCTGTACGGCGGCGGTGACGGCCGACTGGCAGACCGTGCAGATCACCGCGCCGCCGGGGGTGAGATCGGGCCTGAGCCCCACGCGCTCGTCGAAGACGAAGCATTCTCCGGTCCAGTGGTCGCCGCCCACCTCGGCGAAGTAGTTGAGGATGCCGCCCTCGAGCTGGTAGACCTCGGTGTAGCCCTCGCCGAGCAGGAAGGGCGAGGCCTTCTCGCAGCGCACGCCACCGGTGCAGAACATGACGACGGGCTTTTGCTTCAGTTGCTCGGGCAGCGCACGCACGGCCTGCGGGAACTCGCGAAAGCCGCCGATCCGCGGGTCGATGGCGTTCTCGAAGGTGCCGAGGCGTACCTCGTAGTCGTTGCGGGTGTCGAGCACCACGAAGTCGCGGCCCTCGTCGTACCAGCGCCTGAGCTCGGCCGGGCTGATGGTGGGGCCGGTGAAGCGCGCCGGGTCGATGCCGGGCACGTCGAAGCTGATGATCTCCCGCTTGAGCTTTACCAGCAGGCGACCGAAGGGCGGCGTGTCGGTGAGGCTCTCCTTGAAGGTGAGATCGGCCAGGCGCGGGTCCTTGCGCAGTGTGGTCTTGATCCCCTCGATGGCCTCGCGCGGGCCGGCCAGCATCACGTTGATGCCCTCCGGGGCGAGCAGGATGGTGCCGAGCAGTCCCAGGGCCTCGCAGCGTGCCTTGAGCGGCTCGCGCAGCGCGCGGTAGTCGGGCAGGTCGGTGAAGCGGTAGCCAGCGATGTGGATCGTGGCGCCGGACGGTTCGTGCTCGGGGGTCATGTCTGCTAGTGTGCTGGCCATCAGGGGCGCTATGATCGCCCAGCCGACCTTTACGCTCAACCGCCACGGGTAACGCATGAAACAGGCCAATCCCCAGACCGTGTATCTCAAGGACTACCAGCCTCCCGCCTACTGGGTGGATCGCGTCGAGCTGCGCTTCGAGCTGGGCGAGGAACAGGCACGGGTGCATTCCCGCCTGGCGCTGCGCCGTCGTGAGGGTGTGTCCGACGATGCCCCGCTGGTGCTGGACGGCGAGGACCTGGTGCTGCACTCGCTGGTGCTGGACGGCGAGGTGCTGGCCGCCGATCGCTACCGGGTGGACGAGGCGTCGCTGGTGATCGAGGCCGTGCCGGCGGTCTTCACCCTGGAGGTGGAGACCATCCTGCGCCCGCAGGACAATACGCGACTGGAAGGGCTTTACCGCTCCGGCGGGCTCTTCTGTACGCAATGCGAGGCCGAGGGTTTTCGGCGCATCACCTATTTCCCGGACCGGCCGGACGTGATGGCGCGCTACACCACCACCCTGGTGGCCGATCCGGCGGCCTGCCCGGTGCTGCTCTCCAACGGCAACTGCATCGATAGCGGCGTGCTGGAGGATGGCCGTCATTACGCCACCTGGGAGGATCCGTACCCCAAGCCCTCCTACCTGTTCGCCCTGGTGGCCGGGCAGCTCGACTGCGTCGAGGACCATCACGTCACGGCCTCGGGGCGTGACGTGACGCTGCGCGTCTACGTGGAGCCGCACAACATCGACAAGTGCGATCATGCCCTGGCGTCGCTGAAGAAGGCCATGGTGTGGGACGAGCAGCGCTTCGGCCTGGAATACGATCTGGACATCTACATGATCGTGGCGGTGGACGACTTCAACATGGGCGCCATGGAGAACAAGGGACTGAATATCTTCAACTCCAAGTACGTGCTGGCCCGCCCCGACACGGCCACCGACGCCGACTACGTCGCCATCGAGGCGGTGATCGCGCACGAGTATTTCCACAACTGGACCGGCAACCGCGTGACCTGCCGCGACTGGTTCCAGCTGAGCCTGAAGGAAGGCCTCACGGTGTTCCGCGACCAGGAGTTCACGGCCGACATGCACTCGGCCGCGGTCAAGCGCATCGACGACGTACGCATGCTGCGCACCCACCAGTTCGCCGAGGACGCCGGCCCCATGGCCCATCCCGTGCGGCCCGATGCCTACATCGAGATCAACAACTTCTATACCGTCACCGTGTACGAGAAGGGCGCCGAGGTGGTGCGGCTCTACCAGACCCTGCTGGGGCGTGAGGGCTTCCGCCGCGGCATGGACCTGTATTTCGCCCGCCACGACGGCCAGGCGGTGACCACCGACGATTTCCGTGCCGCCATGGCCGATGCCAATGGCGCGGACCTCGCGCAGTTCCAGCGCTGGTACGACCAGGCCGGCACCCCGGTGGTCAGGGCCGAGGGGCGCTGGCTGGCGGACGAACAGGTCTACGAACTGCGACTTGCCCAGTCCTGTCCGCCCACGCCGGGGCAGACCGAAAAGCAGCCCTTCCTGATCCCGGTGGCTGTGGGCCTGCTGGGGGCGGACGGGCACGACCTGCCGCTGGTGCTGGAGGGCGAGACGGGGCCGGGCGAGACCACCCGTGTGCTGCGCCTCACCCAGGCCGAGCAGGTCTTCCGTTTCACCGGCATCACCGGGGCGCCGGTGCCGTCGTTGCTGCGCGGTTTCTCCGCACCGGTCAACCTCGAATACGAGCAGACGCCCGAGGCGCTGATGTTCCTCATGGCCCACGATGAGGACAGCTTCAACCGCTGGGAGGCGGGGCAGCGCCTGGCGCTCAAGGCCATCGAGTGCCTGCTCGAGGAATACGGCCACCAGCATGCCCTGGGCCTGGAGCCGGACTTCATCGACGCCTTCCGTGCCGTGCTGCTGGACGAGGCGGCCGACCCGGCGCTCATCGCCGAGGCCCTGACCCTGCCCTCCGAGGCCTACCTGGCCGAGCGTTTCACGCCGGCCGACCCGGAGGCGATCCACGCCGTGCGCCGCTTCGTGCGTCGCACCCTGGCAGCCACCCTGCGCGACGTGTTCCAGGAGACCTACGACACCCTGAAGCATGACGGGCCGTACAGCGCCGAAGCAGCGGCCATCGGCCGGCGGGCGCTGAAGAACCTGTGCCTCTCGTACCTGGCCGAACTGGACGATGCCGACATCCACGAGCAGAGCTATGCGCAGTTTGCCGGGGCCGACAACATGACCGACCAGCTCGCCGCCCTGCGTGCGCTGGCGGACAGCGAGAGCGAGGAGGGCGAGCGTGCCCTGGCCGAGTTCGAGGCCCGCTGGCGCGGCGACCCGCTGGTGCTGGACAAGTGGTTCGGCATCCAGGCCATGTCGCGCCGGCCCGATACCCTGGCGCGGGTGCGGCAGCTGATGGGCCATCCCGGTTTCTCGATGCGCAATCCCAACCGCGTGCGCGCCCTCATCGGTGCCTTCACCAGCGGCAACCCGCTGCGTTTTCATGCGCCCGATGGCAGCGGTTATGACTTCCTGGCCGAACGTGTACTGGAGCTCGACGCCCTGAATCCGCAGGTGGCGGCGCGGCTCGTGAAGCCGCTGACCCGCTGGCGTCACTACGAGCCCGGTCGCAGTGCCCGGATGCGCGCGGCCTTGCAGCGGGTGGGCGAGCGCGATGGGCTGTCGCGGGATGTCTTCGAGATCGTCTCCAGGGGTCTGGCCGACTGAGGCGGATGGAGTATCCGCCCGATCCATGCGGTATTTGCCTGCGATTCGTGTATAATGCGGGGCCTCGCCGGCGGGGCACCCCCGTCAGGCGTATCCCCCGGGCCTGATTCCCGCTTCGCCTGCTTCGCGCCACGCGCGCGATGGTTCGAGAGCCCTCCGGCGCACCGCCGCCCTCTCCACCGGCAATGGCCCGAGTCCTCTCATGGTCTGTTGCAGTTAAGGAGCGCGCATTGTCCAACCGGAGACCGGCCTGGCTGACGAGTCTTTTCCCCTTTCTTCTCTGGTGGCCGCGCGTCAACGCCACAACCCTCCGGGCCGATGGCATGGCCGGGCTTACCGGTGCCATCGTGGTACTGCCCCAGGGTGTCGCCTTTGCCGTCATCGCCGGCATGCCGCCCGAGTACGGCCTCTATGCCGCCATGGTGCCGGCCATCATCGCTGCGCTGTGGGGCTCTTCCTGGCACCTGGTGTCGGGGCCGACCACGGCGGCCTCCATCGTGCTGTTCTCCGGCCTCAGCGCCCTGGCCGAACCGGCCACGCCGGAGTACGTGACGCTCGCCATCACGCTCACCTTCATGGTGGGGGTGACGCAGTTGGTTATGGGCGTGGTGCGCATGGGCACGCTGGTCAACTTCATCTCGCACTCGGTGGTCATCGGTTTTACCGCCGGTGCGGCCCTGCTTATCGCGCTCAACCAGCTGAAGAACTTCTTCGGCGTGGAGATCGCACGCGGGCTGATGTTTCACGAGGTCTTCATCAGCTTCTATGGCCAGCTCTCTGACATCAATCCCTATATCACCGGGGTGGCCCTGGTCACGCTGATCAGCGGCATCCTGGTCAAGCGCTTCCTGCCACGCGTCCCCTACATGATCGTGGCCATGGTGGTGGGCAGTCTGGTCTCGGTGGTGCTGAACCTCCTCTATGGCCAGGAACACACCGGCATCGAGACCGTCGGCGCGCTGCCGGCACAGCTGCCACCGCTGTCGGCACCTGACCTCTCGCTGGCCACGATCAAGGAGCTCGCCCCGCTGACCGTGGCGGCGACCCTGTTCGCGCTGACCGAGGCGGTCTCCATCGCCCGTTCGCTGGCGGCCCGTTCCGGTCAGCACCTGGACGGCAACCAGGAATTCAAGGGTCAGGGGCTGTCCAACATCGTCGGCAGTTTCTTCTCCTCCTATGTCGCCACCGGCTCGTTCAACCGCTCGGGCGTGAACTACGAGGCCGGGGCGCGCACGCCGCTGGCCGCCGTGTTCGCCGGCCTGGCGCTGATCGTGACCATGCTGCTGGTCGCTCCCTATGCCGCCTATCTGCCCAATGCCGCCATGGCAGGCATCCTGGTCCTGGTGGCCTGGGGGCTGATCGACTTCCATCACATCGCCCAGATCATCCGGACCAGCCGCTCTGAGACGGCGGTGCTCGGTGTGGTCTTCTTCTCCACCCTGTTCCTGGACCTCGAGTTCGCCATCCTGCTCGGCGTCCTGCTGTCGCTGGTCGTGTATCTGAGCCGTACCTCGCGCCCGGCAGTGCGCGTGCGCGTGCCCGATCCGGACAAGCCGCGGCGCGAATTCACCACCAATCCTGATCTTCCGGAATGTCCGCAGTTCAAGATGGTGCGTATCGATGGTTCGCTGTTCTTCGGTGCAGTGCCCTACGTGGCCGAGCGCCTGCGCGACTTCGAGCAGCGTCAGCCGCTGCAAAAGCACCTGCTGATCATTGCCAAGGGGATCAATTTCCTGGACGTGGCCGGTGCCGAATTCATCGCCGCGGAGGCGAAGAAGCGCCGGGCCCAGGGCGGGCGGCTGTACCTTTATGAAGTGAAGGAGGCTGTCTGCGAGGCGCTCAAGCGCGGTGGTTTCGTGGAGACCATCGGCGAGGAGAACATCTTCGAGTCGAAGACGGTCGCCATCAAGACGATCTTCGATCAGCTCGACCGCGACATCTGCAGCCGTTGCGACAAGCGTATCTTCCAGGAGTGTCAGGCGTTGCCGCCGCCCATCAAGTGATTGGTGCCGGGGCGGCGCCTCAGTCCTGGCCTTCCAGGTGCTTGCGGGTGAGTTCGCGGTAGCGGGGCATGGGGCCGATATCCTCGTAGAGCGGATCGCCCTGTTCGTCCTCGCTCACCACCCGTGGGCCCGGGACATAGGGCATGCCGGCCTCCAGTTCGCTCAGGGCCGCGCGCAGGAGGTCGAGCACGATGTCGGTCTCGCTGCGTCCCGGAAACATGTCGGCCAGCGCCGCGATCTTGGCCTTTTCGTGGCGGGTGAGCCGCACGGTGAAGGCCTGATCCTGTATCTCCTGCTCACCGGATCGCTGCCACTGATTCAACAGTTCTCTGACACGCATCGCGGGTTCCTCGTTGGCTGCGTCATTGCCATCAATCCAGTGTAATCCAGGAACGGGGAAAATGGGGGAACGAAAAAGGCCGGGGGTATCCCCCGGCCCGGCGTCGCGTCCCTCGCAGGCATGGATGCATGCGGTGGGGCACTAATGCGCCAGTGGTGGCATGTACTCGGTACGCACATGCTCCGGCTGGGCGTTTGGTTCGATCCCGGCGGCCTGCAGCAGGCGTGCCAGCTCCTGGCCCAGCTCGCCGAGTTCTTCCTGGTGGGCAAGCAGGCCATCGAGCAGGTCACGGGCCTTGCTTTCGCGGGCGCGGATGGTAACGGTCTTGCCTTCCAGTTTGTCGATGTTCATGTGGTAACCTCCTCTCAGTCTTCGACGGACGGCGCCTTGGGGGCGTTTTCGTCGAAGGCATGCGGCGGCTGGCGAAAGTCGTTCTTCGCGTTGTAGTTGGCCTCGCTCAGGAGGCTGGCGAGTTCCAGGCAGCCGTTGGTGATTTCGTCCGCATGTCCGCGGATGGCGTTGACGAGCTTGCGGCCGTCGTTGACGTCGATCTCGATGAGGACGCTGCCGTCTTCGGCACGTTCGACTTTCATGCTGACCTCCTAACTGATGAATGACCGGGGTCGCGCTGGCCGGAAGATTCCGGCCCTTCTATTTGTAGTCCAGCGTCGGCCTGATATCCAGTTTCCCTGGGTTTTGCGAGGAAAACACGGGAAAATGCCCCGATGACGCGATAAACTGAGCCGAGTTCAGGTGACGCCATGGCCCATACCGCAGACGTTTCTTCCTTCAATGACCGCCTGGTCCATGTCGGGGAGCTCGACACCCCGGCACTACAGGCCCTGCAGCGGCAGGCGGCCGATGCGGCCGGTCTGCCACCGGTCTTTCGTGACCGGCTGGACGATGGCGGCGAGGGGGTGCAGCTGTGCGTGATTCCGGCCGGCAGCTTCGAGATGGGGTCGCCGCCGGAGGAGTTCGGTCACCGTCCGGAGGAGGGGCCGGTGCACTACGTGGCCCTGCAGCGCGCCTTTGCCCTGGGGCGCTTCACCATCACTGCCGACGAGTTCGCCGTCTTCCAGCGCGACAGCGGCTATCGCTTTCGTTCCGATCTCATCGTCGCCCGCGGCCGCCATCCGGTGATGAATATTCGCATCGCCGACGCGAAGCGTTATTGCGCCTGGCTCAGCGAGCGTACGGGACAGGTCTACCGTCTGCCCACCGAGGCGGAGTGGGAGTATGCCTGTCGGGCAGGCACGTCCACCCCCTTTCACTTTGGCGATTCGGTGACCTGCCGGGAAGTCCATTTCAATGCCACCTTTCCCTACAACGAGGCACGTGAGAAGCGCCGCTGGTTCCTGCCTCGCTGCGTGCCCCTGCCCACCGCGCTGGAAGTGGGCAGCAAGCCGCCCAATGCCTGGGGGCTGCACGAGATGCACGGCAACGTCTGGGAGTTCACGCAAAATCCCTGGACCACCTCGCATCTCGGTGCGCACCGTGATGGCACCGTGGGGAGCAGCCGGCATCGCGACTGGATCGTGGTGAAGGGCGGCTCCTGGTTCGATGCCGCGGTCCTGGCCCGCTCCGCTGCCCGTCGTCCCCGGCTGCGTGACGAGATGGACGTGAACCTCGGTTTTCGCGTGCTGCGCGAACTCCCCTAGCCCCGGAAAGGACCGGCCGCATGGAAGAGAATCTCAAGGAAACACGGCACCGCGAGCTCAAGGACGAGAATCGCCAGCTCAAGAGCCAGTTGCGCCAGCTCTGGGACCAGGCACGCGAGAACGAGCAGAAGCAGATGCGCATGCTCGAGATCGAGTCGCGACTGATCGGTGCCGAGGGCCTGCGGGCCCTGGTCGACGTCCTGTTCCACGACCTGCGCATGGCCAATGGCCTCGACATGATCGGCCTGGCGGTGGTGGACGAGGAAGAGGAGCTGCAGGCCCTGCTCGAGGAAGAGGGGGTCGAGATTCCGTCCACCCTGTTCCTGCTGGATGCGGCCGAGGCCGCCCACGCCCGGCTGTCGCGTTTCTATGTGGGTGCCTACGACCCGACCCTGCACAGCGACTGGTTCGGCGAGCTGCACGAGCTGCGTGGCGTGGCCCTGGTGCCGCTCAAGCGCGGCGACAAGCTGCTCGGGCGCCTGCACCTGGGTACCCGCGACCCAGCCCGTTACGCCGAGGGGGTGGGCACCTATTTCATCGAGCGCCTGGCGGCCGTCACCGCGGTGTGCATCGAAAACGCCGTCAACATCCAGCGCCTCAAGCAGTTCGGCGTCACCGACACCCTCACCGGCATCAAGAACCGTCGGTATTTCGACCAGCGCCTGGTAGAGGAGGTGGCCCGTGCCCAGCGCGAGGACAGCCCGCTGGGCTGCCTGTTCGTCGATATCGACAAGTTCAAGCGCATCAACGACAACCTGGGACACCCCGTGGGCGATGCCGTGATCGCGGAGACGGCCCGGCGCATCGCCTCGCAGCTGCGCAAATCCGATGTGCTGGCCCGCTACGGTGGCGAGGAGTTCGTGGTGCTGCTGCCGGCCATGGATGGGGGCGATTCCTGGGAGATCGCCGAGCGTATCCGCAGCGTGCTGGCCGCGGCCCCCGTCGGCTACCTGGTCGATGGCACCGCCGGCGGGCTCGCCGTGACCGTCTCGCTGGGCCTGGCCTGCGTCACGCCGCGCCGTGACAGCGACCCGCGGATCGTGGGCGAGTCGTTGCTGCGGCGTGCCGACGACGCCCTGCTCGCGGCCAAGGAGGGTGGCCGCAATCGCGTGGTGGCCTCCGACTGCACCGAGGCCTGAGCCGTTGGCGATGAACACCGGTCCCCGGCCGCCCGTGGCTACCGGGGACCGGCGGCATGTGTGGGAAACGGGTAGCCCGTCACGGGACGGGAGGCAGGGGATGGGCTACTGTTGGCGCTGGGCAGTCCGACCGGGGGGAACAACCGGCGGGCGCTGCCGGGGCCCTGGTCCCGGCGTTCGACAAGAAGCAAGGAGCGGCGGCCGCCCGGTCGCCCATATGCCACCATTGTGAGGTTTCCAATGACCTGGGAGCAGATCCTGACATTGTGGTCGGACAGCATCGCCCTGTCGGTGCTGATCTGGCTCGTGATTCTCATCACCCTGCTGTACCTGGCCCGTTCGCCGGCGCACGAGGCTCTGCTGGGGCTGGGTCGCGGCATCCAGCGCAGCCTGCGGCTGGCATCGCGTTCGGTGATGAAGGCCGAACAGCAGGCGCAGGCGCGCAACCGCGAAGTCCTGCTCAACATGGCCGAGGAGCAGCAGCAGCGTATCCTAGAGCGCGAGTTCCACCGCGTGAACGCAGTGGTGCGCCGTGACCTCAGCGGTTATCCGGCCCTGCAGCGCCAGATCGGCAACCAGGTCGCCAAGATCGACGAGGACTATCGCGAATCCACCGAGGTGCCGCCCGCGCCGCCGGCCTGGCTGGATGCCGTGGAGGCGGTGGCGAAGATCCCCTCCAACGGCGATCCCACCGTGGCGCGCATCCTCGAGGACATCCACGGCACCCTGAACAAGGCCAGCCGCGATGCCATCGAGGAGTACCGCGCGGCCAGCCAGAAGCGCCACCTCTACCTCAAGCGCATGATGCCGCACTGGCGCCAGATCTCGAACCAGCTCGAGGACGTGGGCAAGACCATCACCGGCCTGGAGGAGCGGGCCGAGGTGATCGATACCCAGATGGAGCGTTTCGAGGAGATGCGTGCCAAGACCGACCGGGTGGTGAATACCCTCTCGGCCTCGGCCACCAAGCAGTTCTTCGTCGACGGCCTGGTCATGTTCATCGCCATCCTCGGCGGTGCGGTCAACTTCTGGCTCATCCAGCGTCCGATGTCGGAGATGGTCGGGGCCAGCACCGGCATCAGCCTGCTGGGGCTGGACATGAACATCTCGCACATCGCCGCCATCGTGATCGTCGCCCTCGAGGTGGCGATGGGTATCTTCCTGATGGAGAGCCTGCGCATCACGCGGCTGTTCCCGGTGATCGGTTCCCTGGACGACCGCATGCGCCGGCGCATGATCTGGGTGACCTTCACCATCCTCTTCATCCTCGCCTCCATCGAGTCGGGGCTGGCCTACATGCGCGATCTGCTCGCCCTGCAGGACGAGGCCCTCACCCAGGAGATCATCCAGAGCATGCGCGATGGGCCCGAGATCGTGGCCGGCGAGATCGCCGGAGCCCCGCCGTCCTTCCGCTGGATACCCTCGGTGGCGCAGATGATCCTGGGTTTCATCCTGCCCTTCGCCCTGGCCTTCGTCGCGATACCGCTGGAGTCCTTCGTGCACTCGGCGCGCAACGTCTTCGGCCGTCTCTATGCCGCCGGCCTGCGCGCCCTGGCCGCCGTGCTGCGCTTCATCGGCCAGTTCCTGATGGGGCTCATGCGGGTGCTGGTGCAGCTGTATGACGTCATCGTGATCCTGCCGCTGTCCATCGAGCGCCTGGTGGCCCGACGCGGTGGCGGCGGGACATCCGCAGCGCCTGCGGCCACGCTGGCCACCGAGCGCGCCTCACCGCTGCTCTCGTCCGACAAGAACAACAAGGAAGGGAAGAAATGATGAAGGAATTCCGCAAGCGCAATGCCATTGCTGCCGTGGTCCTGGCGGGCCTGATCGTCCTGCTCGCGGGCTGCAGCATGCAGGCCAACGACCGCCGCGCCGTCTACCTGCTGCTGGACACCTCCGGTACCTACAGCCAGGAGATGCGCAAGGCCGATGCGATCCTCGCCCACCTGCTGAACACCCTGGGCAGTGGCGAGTCGCTCGCCGTGGCGCGCATCGACAGCGGCAGCTTCAGCGAGAAGGACATCCTCGCCAAGGCCACCTTCGACGAGCGGCCCTCCATGGCCAACAGCCAGAAACTGGCCTTCCGCAGCCGCATGGAGGCCTTCTTCAAGGAACTGCAGCCCAGCCGCTTCACCGACATCCGCGGCGGCATGCTGCAGGCCACCGAGTGGCTCGAGGAGACAGGCGCGGGGCACCGGTTCATCCTGCTGTTCACCGACCTCGAGGAGGACCTGCCGGAGGGACACGTGCGCGAGTTCATCATCCCGCTGGAGGGGGTGACGGTGGTGGCGCTCAACGTCACCAAGCTGCGCCAGGACAACGTCGACCCGCGCGAATATCTCGATCGCCTGGCGATGTGGGAAGGCGAGGTGGCCCGCGGCGGGGGCAACTGGCGGGTGATGAACGACCTGGAGCGGCTGGACAAGCTCCTGGTGGACTAGCAGTCGTCACGGCCGCCATGAAAAACGGCGCCCTCGGGCGCCGTTTTTCGTCATCTTCTGCCGCGGTCGTCAGAAGTTCTCGGTGGAGGTGAACAGGCCGACGCGCAGGTCCTTTGCGACATAGATCTCGCGTCCGTCCACCGACACGCTGCCATCGGCAATGCCCATGGTAAGCTTGCGGGTGATGACGCGCTTGAGGTCGATCTGGTAGCTGACCCGCTTCGCCGTGGGCAGCACCTGGCCGGTGAATTTCACCTCGCCCACCCCCAGGGCACGCCCGCGGCCCTTGCCGCCGGACCAGCCCAGGAAGAAGCCCACCAGCTGCCACATGGCGTCGAGGCCCAGGCAGCCCGGCATCACCGGGTCGCCGGGAAAGTGGCACTCGAAGAACCAGAGGTCGGGCGTGATGTCGAGCTCGGCCTTGATCTCGCCCTTGCCGAACAACCCGCCTTCCTGCGCGATGTGGGTGATGCGGTCGAGCATCAGCATGTTGCCAACGGGCAGCTGGGCATTGCCCGGACCGAACATCTCGCCGTGGCCACAGGCCAGTAGCTCGTCTTTGTTGAAGGCGTGTTGTGTCGTCATGAATCTGTCTTGGGTTGTGGTTCGAGGTCGCCTATTCGACTAAAGACGGCGCGAAAGTGCAAGTAAAACAGCGATTTCCCGCCGCCGGCCGGGTGGAGGACTTATTGCGGGCGGTTCAGGCCGCGCTTCTGGCGCTGCATCTCGATCAGGGTGATGAGCGAGCCGAGATTCTTCTTCTCCTGCCAGGTCACGCGCGGGTCGCGCTCGATGGCGTCGCGTCCGAGCTTTTCCATGGTCACCAGTTCTTCGTCATCGAGGCGGTCGAAGGTGAAGCCGTCGCCGTATTTCTTTTCCATCTGGTCGAAGTAGTCGGCGAGCGGGGGGCGATAGTCGTCACTCATGATCGGTCCTGTATGGGCAAAGCGTTCATTGTAATGGCTTTGTACGCCCGAGGGCCAAATCAATCCGGTGAGTCGTCCTGCGCGGGATTTTGCTGCATCCAGCGGCGATCGCGGGTGATGTCCTCGAGCAGGTGGATGAGGCTCTCCTTTTCCGTGGCATCCAGGGCGGAGGCGAGTTCGAATTCGCGATCATGGCAGCGCAGCCACAGCCGCCGTGGCGACCATTGTCCGCCGTCGCGCACCACGAAATGCGACCAGTGGCGTGACAGGCGGATCTCGTCATGCAGGAGGCGACGACCGCTTTGCAGCACCACCTCGGTCTCGGTGAAGGCCAGTACCTCACGCCGATGCTGGCGCAGGCTGGTGTAGTAGAGCGCGCCCCAGAGCGCTGCGAGTTCCAGCCCGGCGAAGGGCAGGATCAGCCAAAGCCCCTGTAGCAGGAAATACACCGGCAGGGTGAGCACCACGCAGGCGGTGGCGAGCAGGAACAGCTTGTTGCCCTGCCAGGACAGGGAGGGACTGGGGCCGATCAGCAGATAGCCCGTCCCCCGTTCCGGCAGCATGTGATTCTCGATCATGGTGCCCCCCGTCTTTCCACACTGGGCCCATGGCTAACAGATAGCACATGTTCGCACCGACAGGGTCAGGCGTCGGGCAGGAAGTCCTGCAGCTCGCGATGGGTGTAGAAGCTCGCCCCGCGCAGATAGCCGGCGATGACGGTCTCTCTCAGGGCCACCACGCGGGCCTGCTGGTCGCGTTGCAGCACCCAGTGGTCGGGAATGCCGTCGAGCAGGTGCACCGGCGCCAGGCTGCCGTCACTGTTGATGGACAGGTGGGTCTCCCCCGTGGCGATGTCGCGAAAGGCCGGCAGGAAGCCGAAGCCGAGCTGGTGCACGCCGACGGGTGTCGGGCGCGGCTCGTGCGTGCGCGGTGCGTCGGGCAGGGAATGTGCGGTGGTCATGCCGGGTTCTCCAGGACGTGCAATACCTTCTTCTGGTAGCGGCCTGCGCGGCCGGTTCTTGAGTCTTTGGGTGATGCAGTGAGGTTCACGGTTTTGCGGCGCCCCGGGGTGCTAGCATGCGGTTTTCCATCGTGAACTGGAGCCTGTGAACCATGCCCGCGAGTGTGAAGCTGTTGGTGTTGATGTTGCTGCTGGGCGTCGCCGGTGGTGCGGTCGCCGAGACGACGCGCTGGGTGGCCGATGATCTCAAGGTGGCGGTGCGCAGCGGGCCGAGCCTACAGCACCGCATCTTCCGCTTCGTCGAGAGCGGCACGCCCATGACGGTGCTCGCGCAGGACGAGGAGGCGGGTTACAGCCAGGTGCGCACGCCTGACGGCACCGAGGGCTGGATGCTCACCGAGCAGCTCATGGACCAGCGTGGTGCCCGTGAACGCCTGGAGCAGGCGCAGGGGCGTATCCAGTCCCTGGAAGACCAGCGCGGACAGCTGCGCGAACGCGTGGCCGGGCTGGAGGCCGAGCTCAAGGCCCTGCAGGGGGAGAAGGCGGGCGTGGACGAGGCGCTGGCGCGCAGTCGCGGTGAGCTGGCCGAGCTGCGCCAGGTGGCCGCCGAACCCATCGCGGTGGCGGAGGAGAACCAGGGGCTGAAGCAGGCCCTGGCCGACGAGCAGGAGAAGACCCGCCTGCTGGTGGCGGAGGTGCAGACACTGCGCGACCGGTCGCTGAAGGAGTGGTTCCTGATCGGCGCCGGGGTGTCGCTCGGCAGCCTGTTCATGGGGTTGATCATCCCGCGCATCCGCTGGCGCCGCCGCGGCTGGGACGATTTCCGCTAGTGTTATCGCGCTAGTCGTCGGTTTCGAACAGCAGGGCATAGGGGCGGCCGATGGCCGCCCCTATTTCGTTCAGGCCGAAGGCATGGGCGTAGCGGCGGTGCTCGTGCCCCTCGAAGTAGAGCAGTACCGCCGGCAGGCTGTGCACCATGAGCCCGGCCGCCAGGTCGGGGTGGGCCGCCGTGTCGATACGGGCGAAGGCGAGCTGCGGGAAGGCCGCGCCCAGCTGCTTGCGCAGTCGCGGCCACAGCACCCGGCAGATGCCGCAGTCCGGGGCATGCAGGTAGAGCAAGAGGGCGGGTGTGGATGCCAGCAGGGCATCGAGCGCGGTCTGCCCGGCGACGTCGACGGTGGCAAGGCCGTCAGACATCGTGCTCCCGGATGCAACTCAGCTCGCCGCTGTATTCCTGCGACAGTCCCTGCTCCACCATGGCGCAGAGCATGCGCGCCTCCTCCACCGTCAAGCCCCAGAAGATCATGGCGAACTCGCGCTCGTCGCGGCTGCCCGGGCTGCCATACAGGTAGGTGAGGTGGGTGGGGCTTTGTGCGAAGTAGGCGAGCTCGCGTTTGGCCAGGCTGTCGGTGCAGGTCGCCTCGCTCACCTCGCACTGGGGGCATTGCCGGATCATGTCGCGCATTTCCTGCTGCGTGCGCTGCTCGCACTCGGCCTGGGAGCGCATCTTGCCGAAGGCGATGCCCTCGATCTCGCGGCCCTCGGCCCGGATGTCCACGCTCAGCCGTGCGTATACCGGATTCCGTATCTCGCCGCTGTCGGCGCTCATGAAGTCGCCGAGGCCTTCGAGATGGCCGTTCTGATAGCTGTAATAGAGTCCGCCGGCGAGCAGGGCGATGACGATGAGCTTGTACACGGGTGGTCCTCCCTGACTGGGTCGTGAGTGGTGATGTCAGTGCCTGAAGAGTCGCTGCAGCAGGCCGCGGCGCCGTGGCCTGGACTGCGGGTCCTCGGTGAGGCCGTCGAGCAGGGCCTCGAGGTCGGCGAACAGGGCGGCGTGCGCCGGGTTGCCGGCCAGGCGTTCCCGCAGGGCGTCGGTGTTGTGGCTGCGCACGAGACCGGCATAGGGGCCGTCGACCGGGCTCGGGGCCGGTGCCAGTACGAGAAAGCGCGCCTGCGCGGTGTAGGGGGCGATCTCGATCACCGCGAAGGTGGCGAAGAGCACGAGGTTGAAGTCGCGGCCATGGGGCGCGCCCTCGATGCTGTCGACGAAGGCCCCGCTGTCCTCGAAGAAGATACGCGCCGAGGCCTGGATGAGGTCGCCGGCGCCGAAGCGCTCACGGTCGAGTTGGTGGCTGCCGACGTAGTCGGCCACCACGTAGTCGGCCAGCAGCTCGCCGGGGGCGGCCGGGGTGCGTCCCAGCAGCTCGCGCAGGGACCTGCGGCCATAAATCACCTGTTCCAGCCGGGCGTGACTGAATGGACGACGCGGCGAGGCGCCGGGCATGGTGGGGTCCTGATGAGTCATGGGGCTGCATGATACCGTCGGCGCCGTCGCAGGCACAGTGTGTCGCCTGGACTTCGCGGCGGTTAGCCGGTCTGCCGCGCCTCCAGCGACAGGGCGGCGGAGAGCGAGCGGTATTCGATCTGCTTGCGGATCAGGCCCAGCAGGGCGCGCAGGTTCTGGCGATCGGTGGAGGAGACGGCGGGGTCCGCCTCGATGGCGTGGTTGGCCAGGCGTTCCAGCCGGCAGAGTTCGGTGGTCCTGAGGGCGTCGAAGGTGAAGTGTTCGCCGTAGCGCTGTTCGAGTTCCTCGAAGTACACCAGGATTTGCGGTCGCGTCTCCATGCTCTGTTTCCTCTATTCCCGGTATCCGGCCACGGTCAGCGCGGCGTTGAGGATGGTGCGGATGCCGCGGCGGGATGGCCGCGGGCGACAGGCGGACAGGGCGTTGAGGGAGTGGGCGCGCGGGAACACAATCGGGTCACCCGGTGGGTGGTCCGTGGACTGTCCCTGACGGCCTGGGGTGGTGGTTCCCTCTGGCATGTCGTCCCCATGATGCGGCGGGCGGTTTTCCGCCTCGTTGGTATTCCAGCCACTATAGGAGGGGGTTGGCAAGTGCGTCAAGCACAAGATGCTGTGGGTAAGCCTGGGGGCAGGCTGTGGATAAGTTGTGATCTCGGGGTGGAGGCCCTCGTGGAGGGTGGCCCCTGTTCCGCGAGTCTCCCGCAGGCTGCTGATTTCATTGATGTTCACGGGCGATGTTCGCCGTCGCTTTGCCTCGCGCCCGTTTCGGGGTAGCCTATGCCCGCCAGTTGAACGACAGGTGTCCTCGCCCCCGCCCGGGGTCGAGGATGAAACGGGAAGTCGGTGCGCCAGTAATCCCTGGCCATTCCGACGCTGCCCCCGCAACGGTGATTGGGTTGCGACGGTTCAAGACGCCACTGTGCTGTGCATGGGAAGGCGAACCGTCCGTTCCGTCAGGGACACCCATCAGCCCGGAGACCGGCCTGTCGCGATTGTTGCACGAGTTGCGGTGGGCGGCTCGGGGCGCGTACACCGATCGCCCGTGGGCGTCCGTCTATGCCTCCCCCCGAGTTCCTCCTCCCGCGTTGTCTGCACATAAGCGGAGGGCTTTCATGAAAATTACTTCTCGCGCCATACCGGCGTCCGTTCTTTTGGGGGTTTCTGCCGTCCTGGGGGTTGCCCCTGCCGCGGCGCAGGACGTGCTGGATACGGTGGTGGTCTCGGCGACCCGCAGTGAACAGGCGGAGGTGGTCACGCCAGCCAGCATCACGGTGATTTCCCGCCAGGAGATCGAGCGCAGCGGTGCCCAGAACGTGGCGGAGGTCCTGCGCGGACGTCCCGGCGTGTTCGTCCGGGATGCCTCCGGCAACGGTTCCGGCGCGGTCGTCGACATGCGCGGCTTCGGTCCCACGGCAACCGCCAATACGCTGGTGATCGTCGACGGTCGCCGCCTCAACAATGCCTCCGATACCGGCGCCCCGGATCTCGGCTCGATCTCGCTGGACGACGTCGAGCGTATCGAGATCGTGCAGGGCAGTGCCGGTGCGCTGTACGGCAACCAGGCCGTCGGCGGCGTGGTGAATATCGTGCTGCGGCGCCCGCTCGGTGCGGCGTCGTCGGTGGAGCTGGGTGTCGGCAGTTATGGACGCCAGCAGTTGCGTATGAACCTGGCCGAACAGCTGGGGGACGGGCTGTCGCTGCGGCTCTCCGGTGAGACGCGCAACGCGGACAACTACCGGGACAACAATGCCGAGGAATACGACAACCTGCTGTTGCACCTGGAAAAGACCCATGCCGCCGGACGCGTCTTCATCGAGGGACAGGTGATCCGGGATTATCTCGAGTTGCCCGGGTCGCTGTTCGAAGACGAGCTGGCGGCGGACCGGCGCCAGTCGGTGGCCGACTATGCCGGCGACTTCTCCGATACGGACACGGATATCCTGCGCATCGGCGCGCAGCATATGCTCACCGGTGCCTGGATGATGGAGGGCGAGCTTTCCCGGCGCCGGGCGTATCATGATTTCGTGACCAGTTTCAGGGGCTGGCCCGGTACGCCGAGCGACCAGGACCGGGAGGTCTACATGTTCACGCCACGCCTGATCAAGAGTTATGCGAATGACTGGGGGCAGGGCACCTTGACGCTGGGGATGGATCTCGAGGACACGGATTATTTCCTCGCGTCGCAGATCGGCACGCAGCAGGTCGATCAGCTGATGCGCAGCTACTACGTCCAGGCCGTGGTGCCGCTGCCGAACGCCCTGAGTCTGACGGCGGGTGCCCGTTATGCCGGGGTGAACAATGAAATCGAGGACAGTTTCACCTTCACCAACGGCGCGAATCTCGACGACGACCTCGCGGTCGGTTCGCTCGGTCTGGTATACAGGCCCGTGCCGGCCTGGCGTCTGTTCGCGCGCGCCGACCAGAACTTCCGTTTCGCCAAGGTGGAGGAACATACCGACATGGGCGGGAACCCCACCGGGCTCGACACCCAGACGGGGATCTCCTACGAGCTGGGTGCGGAGTACGCCGGTGCCCGCCTGTCCGGCAAGCTGGTGGCCTACCGCATCGACCTCGAGGACGAGATCGCCTACGACTCCGCCGTGGGCGTGTTCGGTGGGAACACGAACCTCGAGGAGACGCGCCGCCTGGGCGTGATGGCCGAGGGTGGCCTGAATCTCGGTGCGGGACGGCGTCTCGGTCTGAGCTATACGTATACGGACAGCGAAATCACCGACGGGAGCTTCGAGGGCAACGATGTCCCGCTGGTGCCCGAGCACATGGTGTCACTGTTCGCGGACTACCGCCTGAGCGAGCGCTGGGACCTGCATGGCGAGATCCTGTCCGTGAGCAAGCGTCGCTTCGGTGGGGACTTCGACAACCAGTTCGGGTATCTGGACGGCTACGAGGTCGTCAACCTGCGCGTCGGCTATGCCGCCGGCGCGGCCGAGTTCGACGTGCGTGTCAACAACCTGCTGGACGAGGAATACAGCGAGGACGGGGCGGTCGGCTGGAACCCCGCCATCTTCGACAACAGTCCCGCCTATTTCCCGTCCCCCGAGCGCAACGTCTGGGTGACATCGACGATTCGTTTCTGAACGAGGACGCGATCCATGGGTAACCGTCTATCGAAGATCTACACCCGCACCGGCGACGAGGGCATGACCGGCCTCTCCACCGGCGAGCGAGTGCGCAAGGACAGCCTGCGCATCGAGGCGATGGGCGACGTCGACGAACTGAACAGCGTCATCGGCATGGTGCTCGCGATCGAGTTGCCGGAGGCGGTGGCCGATTGTCTCGTCGACGTGCAGCACGACCTCTTCAATCTCGGTGCCGAGATCAGCATGCCGGGCGAGCAGTTGCTCGTCCCGGCGCGCATCGACTGGCTGGAGGCCACGCTCGACAGCTTCAACGACGAACTGCCGCCGTTGATGGAGTTCATCCTCCCGGGCGGCGGTCTCGCTGCCGCCACCTGCCATCTCGCCCGCAGCGTCTGCCGGCGGGCGGAGCGTCACCTGGTGGCGCTGGCCGCCGAGGAGCCGGTGACCGGGGCGGCGCGTACCTATCTCAACCGTCTCTCCGACCTGCTGTTCGTGCTCGCGCGCATCATCGCGCGCGAGGCGGGCGAAGGCGAGGTGTTCTGGCAGTCCGCCCGGCTGGGCGGCAACGCCGACTGAAGCGCGGCGGGCCGCATGGTATCCTGATCGACGCACGCACAGGTTCGGGAGGGACGGATGCGCCTGGGTATCGATCTGGGAGGCACCAAAATCGAGATCATCGCGCTGGACGCCTCCGGCACGGAGCGCCTGCGCGAACGCATCGACACCCCGCAGGGTGACTACGCCGCTACCCTCGAGGCCGTGGCGGGGCTCGTCGCGCGGGCCGAGCAGCGGCTGGGCGTCACCGGCACCATCGGCATCGGCACGCCCGGGGCGATCTCGCCGGCCACGGGCCTGCTCAAGAACTCCAACTCCACCTGTCTGAACGGCCAGCCCTTCCAGCGCGATCTCGAGGCCCGTCTCGGACGCGGGATCCGCATGATGAACGATGCCAACTGCTTCGCGCTCTCGGAGGCCACCGACGGGGCGGCCGCCGATGTCGAGGTGGTGTTCGGCGTCATCATCGGCACGGGGGTGGGCGCGGGTGTGGTGGTGCGTCGCCATCCCCTGGTGGGGCCCAATGCAATCGCCGGCGAATGGGGGCATAATCCCCTGCCATGGCCACGAGACGAGGAGCGCCCGGGGCCGGCCTGCTATTGCGGCAAGTCGGGCTGCGTCGAGACCTTCCTCTCCGGGCCGTCCATGGCGCGCGATCATGCGGCCGTGACCGGCGAGTCGCTGGACACCCGCACCATCGTCGAGCGGGCGGCGGCCGGTGACGCGGCCTGCGAGGCCACGCTGGCGCGTTATGAGGACCGTCTCGCACGCGGGCTGGCCCACGTGATCAACGTGCTCGACCCCGATGCCATCGTGCTCGGCGGCGGCATGTCCAATATCGAGCGGCTGTACCGGAACGTGCCGCGCCTGTGGGGGCGCTACGTGTTCTCGGATACGGTCGCCACCCGGCTGCTTGCGCCACGCTTCGGCGATTCCAGCGGCGTGCGCGGGGCGGCCTGGCTGTGGAACGACAACTGACGACTCAAACCAAGACAGAAGGGCAACACGACATGAATCCGCGTTTGGCTACCCTCATCGGCATCCTCATCGTTGCGGCGCTGTTCCGCATCCTGCCGCATCCGCCCAATGTCGCGCCCATCGCGGCCATGGCCCTGTTCGCCGGTGCCTACTTCAGCGACCGCAAGCTGGCCTTCATCCTGCCGTTCGCCGCGCTGCTCGTCAGCGACCTCATCATCGGCTTCCATTCCACCATGCTGTTCGTCTACGCGGCCTTCGCCATCACCGTCGTGATGGGTGTCTGGCTGCAGGACCGTCGCCGTCCGCTGCCGATCCTCGGTGCCGCGCTGGGCAGTTCGGTGCTGTTCTTCCTGGTCACCAACTTCGGGGCCTGGCTGAGCCACGGCATGTATCCGCTGACGGCCGAGGGACTGATGGCGGCCTACACGGCGGGGATCCCGTTCTTCCGCAACACCCTGGTCGGCGACCTCCTGTTCGTGGCCCTGTTCTTCGGCGGCTTCAGTCTGGCCGAACGCTATCTCCCGGCCCTGCGCGAGCGGAAAGAGGCAACCGCCTGATTCGATTCGGCTTTTATGCGTGACTGGCAGGGCCGGCCATGTGCCGGCCCTGCTTTTTGTGCGGGCGGAAGCGAGGCGTTGTGACGCGGGTATGACGCTAATCTAACATTTCCTTGACAAAGTCAGACGGGTGTCTTAGGTTCGGCCTGCTGATTACGCATCCACAGGCAGGAGATAAGCCGATGAGCGAAAAGAAACTCGCAATTATTGCTACCAAGGGCACGCTGGACTGGGCTTACCCCCCGTTCATCCTGGCCTCCACCGCCGCCGCGCTGGGCTATGAAACCGAAGTCTTCTTTACCTTCTATGGTCTGCAGCTGCTGAAGAAGAAGCTGGACCTCAAGGTCACCTCGCTGGGCAACCCGGGCATGCCGATGCCGATGCCGATGCCGGTGCTCGTGCAGGCGCTGCCGGGCATGCAGAGCATGATGACCATGATGATGAAGAAGAAGATGGCGTCCAAGGGCGTTGCCAGCCTGGAAGACCTGCGCGAGCTGTGCGTGGAAGCCGAAGTCCGCATGGTGGCCTGTCAGATGACTGTCGACCTGTTCGAGATGAACCCGAGCGAGTTCATCGACGGCATCGAATTCGGTGGCGCCGCCACCTTCTTCGAGTTTGCCGGCGAATCCGACATCTGCTTGTACATCTGATGCAGCGCATGACGGCCACCTTCGGGTGGCCGTCATCGTTTCGGCCTGTCGTCAGGCCATCGAGGTGTGGCCATGGAAACACTCCGTGAAAAGGGTGCCCTGAACCGCCAGCGCATCGTCGAGGCGGCCGATCGCCTCTTCTACCACCAGGGCTACAACGCCACCTCCTTCAGCGACATCGCCCAGGCCGCCGAGATCCCACGCGGCAACTTCTACTACTACTTCAAGAGCAAGGACGAGATCCTCGAGAACGTCATCCACTGCCGCATGGACGGCGTGGCCGGCATGCTCGACGGTCTGGATGCCCGGCTGGACTCACCCCGCGAGCGCCTGCTCGCACTCACCGACATCATCGCCGGTCGTGGCGACGACATCTCCCGCTATGGCTGCCGTTTCGGCACGCTCAATGCCGAGCTCGGCAAGCGCCAGCAGGAGCTGCAGCAGAAGGCCTCGGGCATGTTCGACGTGTTCCGCGACTGGATGGAGCGGCAGTTCCGCGGTCTCGGTCTCGAAGACGAGGCGCATATGCTGGCCATGCACATGCTGGCCTGTATCCAGGGCACCACGCTGCTCGTCTACACCTACAAGGACAAGGAATTCCTGCGCTACGAAGTGGCCCGTCTGCAGGAATGGATCCACAGTCTGGCTGCCCGGGAGGTTACCGCATGAGCGCCATGCCGGAGGGCTCGCCCTTTCTCGCCGACTTTCGCGGTGTCTTCTACGGCATCCGCAGCTGGGAGCAGCTGGACGCCTTCTGGGCGCGCCTGCGGGCCGATGCCGCCGGGGGGTGGTATGTCTATGCCGTGGGCGAGCCGCCGCCCGGGACGGTGGCCAGGGCCGATCAGCTGCTGCAGTTCGTCGAGGAGATCGATCGTCTGCTGCGCGCCGAGCACGACGAGGATTACTGTGGCATCGTCTACGCGGATGATCGCGAACGGCCGGGCTTCGTGAAGATCTTCGATCCCAACAACCTGGGGACCTCCTGCGGTTCCAGCGAGATCCCGCCCCTGCCGGGCTGGATACTCTCCAAGATCCCGCCGGTGGATCTGCCGGCCGCCCTGCCGCAGCCCGGCAACCGCCGTCGCTGGTGGCGCCGCCTGTTCGGTTGACGCCGGCCGGTCAGCCGGTCCGGGTGCCGAGGATGGCGCCGCGATCGCGCAGGTCCTCCAGCAGGGCCAGCCCCCCCTGCATCACGGTCTCCGGCTTCGGGTGACCGAGTTCGCCCGCGATCTGTTCCAGCAAGTCCCGACCACTGCGAGCCGTGTTCCCGGTGTTCTCGCCGAGCAGGGACAGCAGGCGCGCGCTCACCGCATTGAGTTCCACGAAGTGGACGATATCTTCCGCGTCCCGATAGACCAGCAGGTGGGTGGGGGCGGCGGGCGCCTCGGTCGGGATGTGCGCAGGACCGACGCGCTGTACCGGCCAGGCGTAGGTGAGCGGCCAGGCCAGCGGCGACAGTACGGGGGCGCCGGCGGCCAGGTCACCCCGGGCATCGATGCCGGCCATGCCCTCCGTCCCGGCCTCGCTCACCGAGAGCGCCAGCTCCACCCATTCGTAATGTGCCAGTTCCTGCAGGAAGGGGGGATCATCGGCCTGCGGGGCGTGTTCGTGCCGGAGGTAGTCCAGGAACTCGCGCCCGATCGCCAGGAAATAGGGGGTCCTGGCACGATGCCGGGCGAAGAAGTCGCGGGTGAGGCGGTCCCAGGCGTCGCGACAGCCCTTTGCCGCGTAGACGGCACGCAGCACCGGAAAGCCGCTGTCGATGAAGCTGCGGGTGTTGTTGTACAGCAGCTCACGATATACCGCGAGGCGGCGCTCCTCGATACCCTCCGGTGCCGGCTGATTCGCCGGGTCGCGGATATGGGCAGTGAAGCGGTACTGCAGCGCCCGGAAGTCTGGTCGTTCAGCCATGACTGACCCTGGGCGTCTGTGTGGCCTGACGGGTCTGGGCCTCGCGGATCCGTTCCACCTCGTGCAGCAGCTCGCCAAGTGGGGGCAGGTTGAAGTCGCGCTCCAGCAGCACGGGGAAGACCCCGTGCGTGGCATAGGCGTGATCCAGCAGCCGCCAGACCGGATCGATCACCACGGCGCCGTGGGTGTCAATGAGCAGGTCCTCGGCCTCGGTGTAGTGGCCGGCGATGTGGCCGTAGGCGATACGTTCGCCCGGCAGGGCACGGATGAAGGCCTCCGGGTCATAGCCGTGGTTCACCGAGTTGACGTAGACGTTGTTCACGTCGAGCAGCAGGTCGCAATCGGCCTCTTCCAGCACCGCCCGGGTGAACTCCAGTTCGCTCATCTCCTGTCCGGGGGCGGCATAGGTCGAGACGTTCTCGATGGCGATCCGTCGCTCCAGGATCTCCTGGGTACGGCGGATACGCGCCGCAACGTGATGTACCGCCGCCTCGGTAAAGGGGATGGGCAGCAGGTCGTAGAGGTGTCCGTCGTCCGAGCAGTAGCTCAGGTGCTCGCTGTAACAGCGCACCTGGTGACGTTCCAGGAATACACTGATCTCGCGCAGCAGCGCTTCGTCGAGCGGTGCCGGGCCACCCAGTGACAGTGACAGCCCGTGACAGACAAACGGGTAGCGCTCGGTCAGGGCGCGGAATCGCCGTCCCAGTCGCCCGCCCACACCGATCCAGTTCTCGGGTGCGACCTCGAGAAAGTCCACGGCGACCGGCCCTGCCTCGAACGCATCGAGCAGCGGGCGACGCAGGCCGAGGCCGGCACCCTGGATGGGGTGTTTGTCAGGCATGGTCTGTCTCCGTGAAGTATCTCATGGCAGTCGTATTGACCCCTTAATCGAGCGGAATATCCCCGGCTTCGTCGTCGCGGGACGGTGGTCTGAAGACATGATAGCCCGACACGGGGCACGGGCAAGCCCCCGTGGCGCCGGGGTGAACAATGCGGATTTGCTGGAGGTAATAATGCCTGGCACAGGCGGGGAGGCGTGCCTCCCCGCATGCTGTACGGCTAGCGGCTGCCGCCGCACTTGCCTTCGCCACATTTTCCTTCGGCGGAATCCTTCTTGCTGCCGCCGCATTTTCCTTCCCCGCACTTGCCTTCAGTCGCATCTTTCTTCGCACCGCTGGCGCCACCACACTTGCCTTCGCCGCATTTTCCTTCGGCGGCGGCCACCATGTAGCCGCTCTGCAGCGAGGTGATGGCGAAGGGGTTGGTATCGGTAGCGGCATAGGCCGGCGCGGAAAGGGTGGCGACAACCAGGGCGCCCGTGGCGGCACTGATAAAGGTCGAGGTCTGCTTGCTCATGATGGTTCTCCTTGGATGTGATCCCATGCAACTGGTGCAACTGGGGTGGTTGTTCTGAAGGCCCGAAATGACGGCCTCGCAGGTATAGACGACCCAGGCGGGAAATCCTTACACGGTATTTTCTGCTGCCTGGATCAGGGGGCGATATCGATGGTCCGTGCCGGGCGTCATGTCTTCTCCCGGGAGTTGTCCAGTTCCCGCAGTGACCGGCAGGCCTGACTCAGAAACAGGATGTTCCTGGCGTAGTTACGACATCCGGTACAGATGCCGAGGTGCAGTGTGAGCTCGATGCGTTCCGGCAGGCTCAGCGGGGTGTCCTGCCGTTTTGACAGAAGTTTCGTTATCTCTTCGCAATTTCTCATGATCATCACCCTTCCTGCTGCCAGCTTTTTTCCAGGCAGAGTCGTAGTCGTGAGCGTGCCCGATGAAGAATCACCCAGCAGTTGTTCTCACTGATGCCAAGATCGTCGGCAATCTCACGTGTTTCCAGGCCGAGCAGCTCACGCATCGAAAAAACTCTGGCGGTGTTCTCCGGCAGTGCAGTGAGGCAGAGCTCGAAGATTTCCCAGAATTGCTCGTCGATCAGTGCCTGCTCCGGGCTTTCCCAGTCCCTGGGACGACACTCCCTGCGCCAATGCCCCCTCTGATCGAAGAGACCGTTCACCATCACATCACCTTCGTCTCCCGGCGCCAGGTCCAGACTGGCATGCCTGGTGCGCTGGCGTATCTGGTCGATGATCTTGTTTTTCAGGATGGATGCCACCCATGTCCGGGTGCTTGCCTCGCCGCGGAAATTGTTGCGTGCGGCAAAGGCAGCAGACAGTGTGTCCTGCACCACGTCCTCGGCAAGCACAGGGTCTCGAAGCTGCAGGCGGGCAAAGCGCAGGAGGTCTTCCCGTAAACCCTTCAGGGCATCCTGGTCAGCCCATGTTGTATCGACATTCATCAGTCGTTGATCGCTTCGGTCATGTAACAGTGTGTGGCGTCATTCTCATCGGGGGCTGCCATGCCTCTGTCTGGCTGAGGCCAGCCGGTTTATCCAGTGGTCCAGGCTGGCGTATCGGCCGGAACCGACGAAGAACAGAACGAGTAGCATGATGAAATAGGTGGCGGCAAACTCCATCCCGTTGTTGAGGATAACCAGGCTGCCGTTCTCGGTGAGCCAGGCATAGTCTCCGTGCTCACGCAGAATCGACTTTGCCCGGTCGAGGCGTTCGATTGCGCCGATGGTGCGTTCGCTCGCGAACAGGCTGCCCGACCCTTCGGCAATCGCCAGCCAGCCGTTCTGCCAGTGTACGGTAATCGCCGCGACGATCATCGTTGCCATGAGTGGGATCGAGATCCACCGGGTGGCCAGGCCGATGAGCAGTAGCACCGCGCCAATGGTTTCCGTCAATGCGGCCAGCCATGCCAGGAGTGCCGGCAACGGCAGACCCAGGCCCCATTCCGCGTTGCCGAACCATTCGATGGTCGAGTCCATATTCGCGAGCTTGCTGGTCCCTGCCATCCAGAACACGGGCGCCAGGTAGAGGCGTAACAGCAGTGGTGCAAGAAAGTCGGCCCGCCGTGTCGCGTCGAGCAGGGTGTGCAGTCGTGTCATGAATCGCAGCATCTGTGTTCTCCGTCAAGGCGTCCCCCCTGCCTGTTCCCGGTTGCACAGGCCGGTTCGCACCAGCCTGGATTGCCGAGCGAGCATGCTGGGTTCCCTGGGAATGATTTCTGGGTATCAACGATGTAGTCGTGATACTGCGCCAAACCTTACAGCCGTCCTGCATCACGGTCCGATGATTCAGGCATGGGCCTGCATGGGCTCGTCCAGAGGCGTGGCTGCGAGGTGATTGGTGAGGCCGCTGAGGGGCTGCCCGGTGGCAGCGGACAGGGGCTCCAGCAGTGGGTCGTTTGGGACTGTCGACATCGGCGAGTGGAGGGCTGAGCGCCGTCACCGACGACCGGGTGCGTACGGCGCTTACCCGGCGGCTCCGCGATACTTCTCGAACTCGGCCTTGCGAAAGGCCTTGTCGTAGGCCTCCTCCCCCTTGACCTGGCCGCTGTCGACCAGGCGGCGCAGGGCATTGTCCATGCTCTGCATGCCCTGCAACGAGCCGCCGGTGAGGATGTTTTCGAGCTGCTCTGTCTTGCCTTCACGCAGGATGTTGGAAACCGCGGAATTGTTGATCAGGATCTCGATGGCGGCCAGGCGGCCGCTGCGGTCCGCCTTGGTGACGAGCTGCTGGGAGACCACGGCGCGCAGTGAGGTGGCCAGCATGGAGCGCACTTGATTCTGCTTGTTCAGCGGGAAGGTGTTGACCAGGCGGTCCACGGTGGAGATGGCGCCGTTGGTGTGCAGGGTGCCGAGCACCATGATGCCGGTCTCGGCAGCGGTGACCGCGAGGCTGGTGGTCTCGAGATCACGCAGCTCGCCGATGAGGATGACGTCCGGGTCCTCGCGCAGGGCCGAGCGCAGGGCGCTGGCGAAGGTGCGGGTATGCTGGCCGACCTCGCGCTGGCTGATGAGGCTGCGCTTGCGGCTGTGTACGAATTCGATCGGGTCCTCGATGGTGATGATGTGTGCCTTGCGCCGGCTGTTGATGTAATCGACCATCGCCGCCAGCGTGGTGGATTTGCCCGATCCGGTCTTGCCGGTCACGAGCAGCAGGCCGTTGGTCTGCATGCACAGGCTGGCGATGACCTCGGGCAGGCCGAGTTCTTCCAGCGAGAAGGCCGAGGCGGGGATGCCGCGGAATACGGCGCCCATGCCGGCGATGTGGCGGAAGACGTTGACGCGAAAGCGGGCCAGTCCCTCCATTGACAGGGCGAAGTCGGCATGGTCGTGTGATTCGAACTGGGCGCGGATCTCGGGCGGCATGACCTTGTAGATCTCGTTCTGCACGAACTCGGGCTCCAGTTCCGTATCACCCTCGGTTTCGAGTTCGCCCAGCCGGCGTACGCGTGCCGGTTCGCCGGCAATGAAGTGCAGGTCCGACCCCTTGGTCCGGATCATCATCTCCAGCAGTTCTTCGATGCTTGCCACGCGTGGATCTCCGGTTGTCTGGGCTCAGCCGCCGGCCAGGTCGACCTTGGGCAGCAGGGACGGATCACTGACGAAACGCTGGAACTGCTTCTTGTCGTGTGCGTGCAGGTAGGCGTCGTCGGGGTCGATCTCGCCCTTCTGCAGCGCCTCCATCAGCGCCTGGTCGAGCAGCTGCATGCCCTGGGCCTTGCCCGTCTGGATCTGGGTCGGGATCTGGAACAGCTTGTCGGTGGCGATGAGCCGGGCGATGGCGGTGTTCATGGTCAGGATCTCGAGCATGGCCTTGCGGCCGCGGCCATCGGCGGTCTTGACCAGCACCTGGGTGATGACCGCATGCAGGTTCTGCGCAAGAAAGATCTTGGCCTGTTCGCGCTGCTCGGCGGGCAGTGCGTCGATGATGCGGTCCAGGGTCTTGGTGGCCGAGGTGGTATGCAGGGTGCCGAGCACCAGGTGCCCGGTCTCGGCGGCCATCATCGCCATGCTGATGGTCTCCATGTCGCGCAGCTCGCCCACCAGGATGATGTCCGGGTCTTCACGCAGAGCGGCGCGCAGCCCGTTGGCGAAGTTGTCGACGTGGGTGCCGACCTCGCGCTGGATCACCTGGGAGTTCTTGCTGCGATGCACGAACTCCACCGGGTCTTCGAGGGTGATGATGTTGGCGCGGCGGGTCGTGTTGATGTGGTCGATCATCGCCGCCAGCGTGGTGGACTTGCCGGTGCCGGTGGCGCCGGTGACCAGGATCATGCCCTGGTGATGATGGGTGACCTTCTCCACCACCGCTGGCAGCTTGAGTTCCTGCAGGGTGGGCACGTTCGAGGGGATGTGCCGGAAGGTGGCACCCACGCCGCCCAGTTTGCGAAAGATGTTGGCGCGGAACCGGCCGACATCGCGCGCCATGTAGGAGAAGTCCAGGTCTTCGCCCTCGCGAAGCCGCTTGCGCTGCGTCTCGGTGAGGATCTCGTTGACGTAGCCCTCGAGTTCGGCCTCGCCGAGGTCGCGGAACTTGATCGGCATGATGTCGCCGTGCATGCGCAGCATCGGCGGCACGCCCACGGCGAGGTGGATGTCGGAGCAGCCCTGTTCGCGGCCGAGTTTCAGGAAGGCATCGATACGTGCCATGGGGTGCTATTCCTCGGGAATCATCGCCAGTCGTTCATGGAGCTCGTCCATGGACTGATAGCGCTTGTCCGGGTCCCTGGCCATGGCCTTCATGATGATGGCGCTCAGCGTCCTGGAGATCTTCGGGTTGACCTTGTAGAGCGGCTCGGCCTCACCCTGTACGTGCTGGTACATGAGTGACATGGCATCTTCCCCGGTGTAGGGCGGCTTGCCGGCGAACATCTGGTACATGATGATGCCGAGGCTGTAGATGTCGGTGCGATGGTCCACCGGCTTGCCCAGCACCTGCTCCGGGGCGAGGTAGGTGGGGGTGCCCACCACCATGCCGGTGCGGGTGAGGCGCGTCTCAGCATTGCCGGAGGCGGCCGCGATGCCGAAGTCCACCAGTTTCACCAGGCCGTCCTGGTTGATGAGGATGTTGGCCGGCTTGATGTCGCGGTGCACGACCTGCTCGCGATGGGCGGCCGCGAGTGCGGCCGTGATCTGCAGCAGGATGTGGCGGGCATGGTTCCAGGCGAGCACGCCATCCTGCTTGAGCTCGTCACCCAGGGTGTGCCCCGGGAAGTACTCCATCGAGATGGCGGCCGCATCGCCGAAGCTGAGAAAGTCGTGGATACGGATCACGTTCGGATGCGTGACCTTGCGCGCGTAGCGGATCTCGTGGATGAAGCGGCGGCGGACGTTCTCGTCGGTGGCGAACTGCGGGTTGATGAATTTCATGATCACCCGCTCGTCGAGCACCTTGTCCTCGAACAGCAGGACGGTGCCGAAGGCGCCTTTGCCGATCTGCCGGATCATGTGATAGCGGTTGTTCAGCACCGTACCGGGGGCGAGCTTCTCCGGCTGGGCGAGGTTTACCGCCTCACCGGTGGCGGCCGGCGATTCGGTGCTGGACGGCGGGGGCGTGTTGCCGGGGCTGGTGGGCCGGGCGCCGGGTTCGGCTCGACGCAGCATCTGGGTCTCCGGGGCGTGGGTGCTGAACACGCCGCCGCTGCTGCCGCCCGCGCGCTGCTCGATCGCCCGCAGGGCCTCGCCGGCCAGCTCGCGCAGCGCCTCGCCATACTCCGGCATGGCCGCCTCGATGGCCTTGCAGATGGGATGGGCGTGGGCCTCGGAGGCGAGTCTGGCCAGTGCCTGCAGCGTCTCCTTGCGTACCGTCTCGTCCGGGTCTTTCAATAGCGGCAGCAGCTCCTTGATGGCGCCGCGGTTGCCGATCTGTCCCAGGGCGCGCACCGCGGCCCGGCGGGTGTATGCGTCCTTTGCCAGGGCCTTGTAGAGCAGGGGCAGGGACTTGTCGCTGCCCATGGTGGCCAGTGCGTCGATGGCGCGTTCGCGCACCCACCAGTCGGCGTCCTCCAGGGCCTCCAGCACCTGATCGAAGGCGCGCTCGTCACCACTGGCGTTGATCACCTCGATGGCCGTGCGGCGGATGTACTCGTCGTCGTCCTTGATGAGGCCGAGCATGGCGTCGACCACGCGCGGGCCGCCGATCTTGATCAGCGCATCCGAGGCGCGCTCGCGCACCCACCAGTCGCTGTCCTTGATGGCGCCGAGCAGCTGTTTGATGGAGCGGGTGTCGGCGATGGCATTGAGCACCTCCACCGCGCCGCGGCGGATGTACTCGGAGTCGTCCTGCAGCAGGGTCAGGAGCTCGGTGAGGGTATCCGGGTGTCTCCACTGCACCAGGGCGTCGATGGCCTGGTGCTGGACGTTGAGGTCCGGGTCCCTGAGCAGCTTGACGACGGGCTTGATGTCCGGCGGCGAGTCCATTTGCGCAACGCCCGCCAGCGCCGACATGCGTACCAGCTTCTGCGGGTCATCGAGCAGCTTCCACAGGGCCTCGCGTGCCCTGGGCCGATCGAGGAACCGGCCCAGCACGCGCGCCACGTTCGCGCGCACATGCGGCTCCTTGGCGGAGGCGCGGACGACCAGGTCGGGGATCAGGGCCTCGTTGGCCAGCTCGCGGATCATGTTGAACAGCGGCACCTGGCGGGTACGGTCCAGTTTGACCGCCTGCACCAGCAGGGTCTTGGGGTTCACGCGCTGCTTGTGGCTCTCGAGGATCTTGATCAGCGCCGCCTCGGGGATATCCGGGTTGCCGAAATGCGGGATCAGGCGGTTGGGGTCGTAGGCACCGGCCTGCTGCAACAGCACCGTGATGGCGTTGACGATGCGCGGGTTCTTGTCGGCGAGGGTCTTGATGAAGACAGAGAGCGTGCTATTGTCCAGCAGCGTGATGAGGATCTGCAGCAGGGCGTCGCGCTGGTCCTTGTTGGCAGTGGACAGTGCCTCGATGATCTGCGGGATGGCTGGCTTGCCCGCCTCTCGCAGCTTGGTCAGGGCCTCGACGGTCTTTTCCGCATGCAGGTCTTCGGCGGCGAGCACGCGCTCCACCAGCCGACCCACACGAAAGTCCGAAATAAGCCCCATATCCTCCTCGTCCCCGCGGGTGGCGCTTCAGTCGAGCTGGGCGATGTGGACGATGTAGGCCTTGTTCACCAGGTAGGTGCGGCCGTCGTCCACGTGCAGCTTGATGAAACGCTCGCCCGTCTGGTTGATGTAGTCATAGAGCCGGCGATGCTGCGGATCGAGAAATTCGCGGATCTCGCCCTCGAACATGCTCCCGTCCATCATGTGCAGGCGGCAGCGCAGGGTGGTGAGGTCCTGCGAATCGGCAGGTTCCTCGGCCTGGAATTCCACCCGTACGATGGAGCGCTTGTTGTAGAAGCGCGCCTCGTCGAGGTCTTCGCGCTGCAGGACGAGGAAAGGTGCCTCGTTGTTCAGCACCTCTACCGGCTGTTCTTCACCCGAGTGGTATTCGCTCTGCTCGTAGAGGTACATCGAGCCGATCACACGGCCTTCCGGGTGTACCCAGAGCGTAACGAGTTTCTGCCGTTTGGGAATCTTCAGCGCTTCGCTATCCACGATCCAGCCCTTTGCTGTTCTTGTTAGTGACGGCCCCCACCACACTGTCCCGTGTGTCCCGGGCCCGTGCCACCGCGAACCGGCCGCGGCGGATGATCGTTCTCCAACGACTCGCGTGTTGATCTGTGAGGCGCGCACGACAGGGCATGCCCCGGATCCCTGTCATTGCCAGACTGAAGGCACCCCGCCAGAAGGCGGTATCCCTCAAGGGTTATGAAAGCAGATCGACCGGGCAGGTACAAGCCCGCAGTGTCAAATACTGACTATCCTGACGGTCCCGATCAGCCGACGAGCTGCCGGATGCACTCGAGGTATTGCTGTTCGTCCGGTTCGCGCTGGCTGCGTTGCGCCTCCCACAGAGCGCGTCCGAGGCATTCCATGATGCGATGCTCCGCCTCGTGTTCGCCCAGCCGACCGGTCAGCGTCTGCCAGGCGGCGCGGATGCCGGCAGGCCGGTCGGTGCCAACCTGTTCGCGGATGGCCAGGTGCATGCCCATGTGCAGGAAGGGATTGGACTGCCCCATCTCCGGGGTGTACTCGGCGCCGAGGGCGGCCTCGGGGTCGTCCAGCAGGGGGTGGTACTCCGGGTGGGCCTCGATCACGTCGGCGATCTGCCGGGCCAGCGGGTCCAGCGTCTCGCCGCGTCGGCGGCGTGCCCAGGCGTCGCAGTAGAGTCGTCGCAGCTGGTTGCGGTCGTTGCCGAACATGGCTCAGGTCCTCCGGCGGGCGGCCTTCTTCCTAGCCGGGCTGCGTTTCCCGGGGGCGGGCGTGGCCTGTTCCCCCGTCTTGTGGCGGTATTCGCAAAGGTCGCGGATCGGGCACTCGGGGCACTTGGGCGTGCGTGCCACGCAGATGTAGCGACCCAGCAGGATCAGCCAGTGATGGGCGTCGATGAGAAATTCCTCGGGCACCACCTTGAGCAGCTTCTTTTCCACCGCCAGCACGGTCTTTCCCGGGGCGAGGCCGGTGCGGTTGGAGACGCGGAAGATATGGGTGTCGACGGCCATGGTGGGCTGGCCGAAGGCGGTGTTGAGGATGACGTTGGCGGTCTTGCGGCCGACGCCGGGCAGGGCCTCCAGGGCCTCGCGTTCGGCCGGTACCTCGCCCCCGTGCCGTTCGACCAGCAGGCGGCAGGTCTCGATGATGTTCTTCGCCTTGCTGTTGAACAGGCCGATGGTCTTTATGTAGCGCTTGAGCCCGTCCTCGCCCAGCTCCAGGATGGCCTGCGGAGTGTTGGCGACGGGAAACAGCTTCGCCGTGGCCTTGTTCACGCCCCTGTCGGTGGCCTGGGCGGAGAGGATCACGGCCACCAGCAGCTCGAAGGGCGTGGAATATTCGAGCTCGGTGGTTGGATGCGGATTCTCGGCCCGCAGGCGGGCGAAGATCTCGTAGCGCTTGGCGGCGTTCATGGCAGGGTCCGGAAACGCGAGAGCCCCGCAGGGCGGGGCTCTCGATACAGGCAACGGAGAGCCGCGGCCTCAGACGTGGCGGAAGAGGCCGACGTCCGGAGCTTCCTCACGCGGGTTCTTCTCGGCTTCCTTGCGCAGCTCCTCGAGCAGGTGGTGGTGCTTTTCCTCCAGTTCGTGCATGCCCTTCTCACCCAGCTTGGGGAAGATCAGATTGCTGATGAACGAGCCCAGCTCGTCCATGGTCATGCACCAGAACTTGTCGTTCAGGTGGAAGGCATGCTCGGAGTGCTGACCCATCGGGTAGCTGTTGAAGCGCACGCCGACGGTGGCGCTCAGATCCGCGTCGTTGTCGACGAAGTTCTTGGCCCAGTCGTACCACCACTTGTAGTACTTTTCCTGGAGCTCGTTGTTGAAGCCTTCCTTCTCATAGAAGGCGGCCAGGGTGCCGCGCGGGGCCAGACCGTAGCGGGAGCCACGCTTCATGCCGAATGGGAAATGACCAGCCATTCTCGATTACTCCTCTAGCAAGCTTGAAACTCGATGCGAACCGGTTGATACGATTGGCGCCATCCGCCTCAGGCGGCCTCGGGGGCCTCGGTGAGCGGGCTCTGGGCGGCCTGTCGTCTTTCCATACGCGTATCGATCACGTTCTTGATGGCCACCAGGAAGCCCAGCCCGATGAAGGCACCGGGTGGCAGGATGGCCAGCAGGAAGCCGCGATAGTCTTCGACCAGTGTGATGGTCCAGGCGCGGGCCGTCTCGCCGAACATGAGATGGGCCTGCGCCAAGAGCGTGCCGGAACCGATGGCCTCGCGCATCCCGCCCAGTACGATCAGCACCAGGGTGAAGCCCAGGCCCATGGTCAGGCCGTCAACAAAGGCCCGGGGCACGCTGTTCTTCGAGGCAAACGCCTCGGCGCGGCCGATAATAGCGCAATTTGTCACGATAAGGGGAATAAAAATCCCGAGGATCGTGTAGAGCTGATGGAAATAGGCGCTCATCAGCAGCTCGATGGCGGTGACGGCCGAGGCGATCACCAGCACGAACACGGGGATGCGCACCTCGGGGCGGACCAGGTTGCGGATCAGCGCCACGATGACATTGGAGATGACGAAGGTGGCGGTGGTGGCCAGCCCGAGGCCCAGGCCGTTGACCACCGTGCCGGTGACGGCCAGCAGCGGGCACAGGCCCAGCAGCTGTACCAGCCCCGGGTTGTTGCGCCAGAGGCCGTCCAGTGCGATCGCCTTGTAGCCGTGATCACTCATCGGGCTCCTCCTCGGATGGTTCGGTGGGCGCGTCCCCGGCGGGCGCGGCCAGGGACGGGAAGATCGTCTCGCCGTGGGCGGCAAAGTATACCAGAACCTCGCGCACCGCCCCGACCACGGCCCGCGGGCTGATGGTGGCGCCCGTGAACTGGTCGAAGACGCCGCCGTCACGGGCCACGGCCCAGCGGGCCAGCGGTGGATCCCCGAGCGAGCGGCCGTCAAAGCCCAGGATCCAGTCGGAGCGGCTGGCCTCGATGGGGTCGCCCAGCCCCGGCGTCTCGCGGTGTCCGGTGACGCGCACGCCGGCCACGGTGCCGTCCACGTTCACGCCCACCAGCAGGCGGATGGGGCCGCCGTAGCCGTCCGGGGCGACGGTGGCGAAGACCGCGGCCACCGGCGATTCATCCCGGAAGGCGCGGTAGACGGTGACCGGCTGGCCGCCAGCCAGGGTCTCGTCCCGGATCACCCGCTGGTCGGCCAGGAGCTCGTTGTCGTAGCGTTCGTGCGGCAGGATGGCGTTGAGGTTGCGCAGGGTGGCCAGGCGCTCGTTCTCGATGATGCGCTCGGCGGTGCCGTCATGGATCAGTGCCACCAGGGTGGTGCCGATCAGGGCGAACAGGGCCAGCAGCACGGCGGAGGTGAGGATGTGTCGCACGCTCATGACCATCGCTCACTCCTGCCCCGGCGGGTGGCGTTCCTCGCCGAAGACCCTTGGCCGCGTGTAGTAGTCGATGGTGGGGGCGGCCATGTTCATCAGCAGTACCGCGAAGGCTATGCCGTCCGGATAGCCCCCCCAGGTACGGATCACGTAGGTGAGCACGCCGATGCCGGCGCCGTAGATCAGGCGTCCGCGCGGAGTGGTGGCGGCGCTCACCGGGTCGGTGGCGATGAAGAAGGCGCCGATGATGGCCCCGCCGGAGAAGACGTGAAACAGCGGGCCGGCATGGGCGTCGGGGTCCATCCAGTAGAACAGGGTGGCGATGGCGAACAGCGAGCCGAGCATGGCCACCGGGATCTGCCAGGCGATGGTGCGGCGGAACAGCAGCCAGAAGCCGCCGATGGCATACCAGTTGGCGATCCACTCCCAGCCCTGGCCGGAGAAGTCGCCGAACAGCGGGCTCTGGCGGATCTCCTCGATGGTGCGGTTCAGCGACAGCTCGGTCTTCATCAGGTCGAGCGGCGTGGCCATGGTGATGGCGTCCCAGGACAGGCCGGCCGGCAGGCTGCCGGTGAAGACCACGGTCAGGGCCTGCAGGAAGTCGAAGCGGGTCTCGGCCAGCATCTCCGGCGGCAGCCACAGGGTCATCTCCCGGGGGAAGGACACCAGCACGACCACATAGCCGACCATCGCCGGGTTGAAGGGGTTGTGGCCGAGTCCGCCGTAGAGCTGCTTGGCGATGACGATGGCGAAGACGATGCCGATGAGGGTGATCCACCACTCGGTGAGCGGCGGCAGGGCCAGGGCGAACAGCCAGGCGGTGAGCACGGCGCTGCCGTCGGTGAGGAAGGGCCGCAGCGGCCGCCCGCGCAGGGCGAGCATGGCGGCCTCCAGGGCGACGGCGAAGCCGGCCGCCAGCACCACGTTGATGAGCACGCCCCAGCCGAAGTACCAGGTGGCGGCGGCCGTGCCCGGCAGCAGGGCCAGCATCACGGCGCCCATCACGCGCGAGACGCTCTTCGCCGGCGTGTGATGGGGTGAGCTGACGGTGGGGAAGCGCATGCTCAGGCGTCCTTCTCGTCGGATGGGTTCCGGTCCGCACGGGCGGCACGGCGGCGGGCCTCGGCCTCCTCGATCTGGCGCTGCTGCGCCTCGGTGAGGTTGTCGATGTTCTTCGGCGCCGCCCCGGCGGCCGCCTTCTTCGCCTTGGCCCGCTCCAGCGCCGCCTTGATGGCCGCCTTCTTCGGGTCCTCTGCCTCGCCGTCCTCGGCGGTCTTGGCCAGGGCGGCCTTCTTCTTCGCCAGGCGCTCGGCCTTCTCGCGTTCTTCGCGCTCCAGGCGTTCCTGGCGGAACTCGTGGCGCTGGCGGGCGATGTCGGCCTTGCGCTTCTCGCGTTCCTGTTCCCAGATCTCGGTCTTGGCGAAGCGGAAGTACTGCACCAGCGGGATGTTGCTCGGACAGACATAGGAGCAGCAGCCGCACTCGATGCAGTCGAACAGGGCGAAGTCCTGGACCTTGTCGAAATCGCGGGCGTGGGCGTGCCAGTAGAGCTGCTGCGGCAGCAGCAGGGCGGGACAGGCGCGCTGGCACTCGCCGCAGCGGATGCAGGGCATGGCCGGGCCCGGGCGGTCCACCTCGCCGCGGCCTGCCGCGAGGATGCAGTTGGTGCCCTTGATCACCGGCACCTCGTCATCCCCCAGGGCGAAGCCCATCATCGGGCCGCCCATGATGAGGCGCTCGACGGCCTGGCTGTAACCGCCGGTGAAGGCCACCACCTCGCTGATCGGTGTGCCGACCAGCACCTCGATGTTGCGCGGGTGCTGCACGCCCTGGCCGGTGACGGTGACCACGCGCGAGACCAGCGGGATGCCGTGGGCCACGGCCTTGTAGACGGCCGCCGCGGTGCCGACGTTGTGGCAGACGATGCCGATGTCGCTGGGCAGGCCGTTGCTGGGCACCTCGCGGTTGGTGAGGACCTTGATGAGCTGCTTTTCGCCGCCGGTGGGGTAGCGCGTCGGGATCTTCACGATCGCGATGACGTCGTCCTCGCCCAGGGCCTCGCGCATGGCGGCGATGGCCTCGGGTTTGTTGTCCTCGATGCCGATCAGGCAGCGTTCGGCCTGCACGATGCGCTGGATGATGCGCACACCCTCGATCACCTCGCGCGCCCGTTCGCGCATGAGCATGTCGTCGCAGGTGATGTAGGGCTCGCATTCGGCGCCGTTGATGATGAGGGTCTCGATGCGGCGGCCCGGCGGCGGGTTGAGCTTGACCGAGGCCGGGAAGGCGGCGCCGCCCAGGCCGACGATGCCGGCCTCGCGCACGCGGTTGCGCAGGGTGACGGCATCCAGGCCGGCGTAGTCGGGCAGGGCCGGCATGCGGTCGGCCAGCCACTCGTCGCGCCCGTCGGTCTCGATCACCACGCAGGGGGCGCTGAGCCCGGAGGGATGGGGGACCGGGCGTTCCTCCACGGCCGCGACCACGCCCGAGGTGGAGGCATGCACGGGGGCGCTGATATAGCCCCCTGCACGGGCGACCAGCTGCCCCTTCTTCACGTGATCGCCCGGCTTCACCAGGACCTCGGCCGGCTCGCCGATGTGCTGCTGTACGGGCAGTATGATCCAGCGCGGGATGCGCATGTCCAGGATCGGCTCGCGCGTGGAGAGGTCCTTGTGACCCTCCAGGCGCAGGCCGCCGTGGAAATGCCAGAGATGGGGCGCGCGATCGTGCATGGGGCGGGATTGTATCAGTTTTCCTCAGGCGGCCATGGGGTGGACAGGGCGTTCAGGCGGCATGCTTGTCGTCGTCCTGACCGGCATCGCTGGCGTCCTCCGCCTCCTGCAGATAGGGCCTGTCCGGGTAGGGCCACTTCCAGTCCTTCAGCTCGCGTTGGAGCGGCTCCATGGTGATGCAGTCCACCGGGCAGGGCTCGATGCAGAGCTTGCAGCCGGTGCACTCGCTCTCGATCACCGTGTGCATCTGCTTGGCCGCCCCCAGGATGGCATCCACCGGGCAGGCCTGGATACACAGCGTGCAGCCGATACAGATGTTCTCGTCGATGACGGCCACCATGGGCTCGGTGTGCTCGCCGTGCTCGTCGTTGAGCGGCTTGGGGTCGCGGCCCAGCAGGTCGGCCAGGGCGAGTATGGTCGCCTCGCCGCCCGGCGGGCACTGGTTGATGTCCGCCTCGCCGCGGGCGATGGCCTCGGCGTAGGGGCGGCAGCCGGCGAAGCCGCACTGGCCGCACTGGGTCTGCGGCAGCAGGGCATCGATCTGCTCGACGATGGGCTCGCCCTCGACGTGGAACCGGATGGCGGCAAAGCCCAGCACCAGCCCGAAGAAGGCGGCGAGCGAGACGATGACGAGGATGGCGGCCAGCATGCGCCTAGCCCTTCACCAGTCCGACGAAGCCCATGAAGGCCAGCGACATGAGGCCGGCGGTGATGAAGGCGATGGCGCTGCCGCGAAACGGCACCGGCACGTCGGCCGCCGCCACGCGCTCGCGAATGGCGGCGAACAGCACCAGCACCAGGGTGAAGCCGACGGCGGCGCCGAAGCCGTAGAGCACGGATTCGACGAAGCCGTGGCTCTCCTGCACGTTCAGCAGGGCCACGCCCAGCACCGCGCAGTTGGTGGTGATCAGCGGCAGGAAGATGCCGAGCACGTTGTAGAGCAGGGGGCTGGTCTTGTGCACCACCATCTCGGTGAACTGCACCACGGCCGCGATCACCAGGATGAAGCTGATGGTGCGCAGGTACTCGATGCCGAAGGGCACCAGCAGGTATTCGTTGACCAGGTAGCTGCACACCGAGGAGAGCGTGAGCACGAAGGTGGTGGCCAGCCCCATGCCGGTGGCGGTCTCCAGCTTGCGCGACACGCCCATGAACGGGCACAGGCCGAGGAACTTCACCAGCACGAAGTTGTTGACGAGCACGGTGCCCACGAGGATGAGCGCGTATTCGGTCATGCCTTGGGTTCCTCGGTGTTGCGCGTGTTGTCCAGTATGGAAGGCGCCGGGTGGGGCTTCAACCCGACAGGCAGCGTGGAAAGCGCGTTATTTCACGCGCATGCCGGGGGCCGCACCCTCGTCCGGGTTGAGGATGAACAGGTCCTTGCCGCCCGGGCCGGCCGCCAGCACCATGCCCTCGGACAGGCCGAAACGCATCTTGCGCGGGGCGAGGTTGGCCACCATCACGGTGAGACGGCCTTCCAGGTCCTCGGGCGCATAGGCCGACTTGATGCCGGCGAAGACGTTGCGGGTCTCACCGCCCAGGTCCAGCGTGAGCTGCAGGAGCTTGTCGGCCCCCTCCACGTGCTCGGCCTTCACGATTCTTGCCACGCGCAGATCGATCTTCGCGAAGTCATCGAAGGCGATCTCGGCGGCGATGGGGGCGTCGGCCAGCGGGCCGGTGGGGCTCGCGGCCGCCTCGGCGGCCGCCAGCGTGGTCTTGGATTCGTCGGTCATGGCGTCGATGGCGTCCTTCTCGATACGGGTCATGAGGGCCTTGAACGGGTTGATCCGGGTGGCGAGCAGCGGCTCCCCGATGCTGTCCCAGGCGAGTTCGCCGGCGCCCAGGAAGGCCTCGGCGTCGGCGGCGAGCTTCGGCACCACGGGCTTGAGGAAGCTGATGAGCACGCGGAACAGGTTCAGTCCCATGGTGCAGATGGCCTGTACCTCGGCCTCGCGGCCGGCCTCTTTCGCCAGCACCCAGGGCTTGCGCTCGTCGATGTACTGGTTGGCCACGTCGGCCAGGGCCATGATCTGGCGCATGGCCTGGCCGTATTCGCGGCGCTCGTAGCGCTGCGCGATCTCGTCGGCGCTGCGACGGAAGCTGTCGTACAGCCCCTCGTCGGCCAGCGTGTCGGCGAGCCGGCCGTTGGACTGCTTGTGGATGAAGCCCGCGCAGCGGCTGGCGATGTTCACCACCTTGCCCACCAGGTCGCTGTTCACCCGCTGCATGAAGTCGTCGAGGCTGAGGTCGATGTCGTCCACGCCCGGGCCGAGCTTGGCGGCGAAGTAGTAGCGCAGCGCCTCGGGGTTGAGGTGGTTGAGGTAGCTGCGCGCCATGATGAAGGTGCCGCGCGACTTGGACATCTTCTGCCCGTTGACGGTGAGAAAGCCGTGGCAGTAGACGGCCGTGGGCTTGCGCAGACCCGCCGCGTCGAGCATGGCCGGCCAGAACAGGGTGTGGAAGTAGGCGATGTCCTTGCCGATGAAGTGATACAGCTCGGCCGTGGAGTCGGGGCCCCAGTAGGCGTCGAAATCCGTGCCGGTGCGCGCGCAGTAGTTCTGGAAGCTCGCCATGTAGCCGATGGGGGCGTCCAGCCAGACATAGAAATACTTGCCGGGGGCGCCCGGGATCTCGAAGCCCCAGTAGGGGGCGTCGCGGGAGATGTCCCAGTCCTGCAGGCCGGTGTCGAACCATTCCCGCAGCTTGTTGCGGATCTCCGGCTGCAGCTGCTCGCCCTTGATCCAGTCGCGCAGCATGGCCTCGAAGTCACCCAGCCGGAAGAAGTAGTGCTCGGACTCCTTCTCTATGGGGGTGGCCCCGGAGATGGCGGAGACCGGGTTCTTCAGGTCGGTGGGCGCGTAGGTGGCGCCGCACTTCTCGCAGGAATCCCCGTACTGGTCCTCGGCGCCGCACCTGGGGCAGCTGCCCTTGATGAAGCGGTCGGGCAGGAACATCTTCGCCTCGGGGTCGTAGGCTTGGCGGATGGTGCGCACGGCGATGTGCCCGGCCTCGCGCGCCCGCTCGTACACCATCGCCGCCAGCTCGCGGTTCTCTTCCGAGTGGGTGGAGTGGTAGTTGTCGAAGGAGATCAGGAAGTCGGCGAAGTCCGCCTGGTGTTCCTGGCCGACACGGGCGATGAGCGCCTCCGGCGTGATGCCGTCCTGCCGGGCGCGCAGCATGATGGGCGTGCCGTGGGCGTCGTCGGCGCAGACGTAGATGCACTGGTGGCCGCGCATGCGCTGGAAGCGCACCCAGATGTCGGTCTGGATGTATTCCACCAGGTGGCCGAGGTGGATGGGCCCGTTGGCGTAGGGCAGGGCGCTGGTGACCAGGATCTGTCGGGGCGTCTGCGTCATGTCGGCATGATGTTGGTGAGTCATAAAGGCCGCATAAGTTATCAGGTCGGCGGCTTTTCCGCCATAAATCGCGCCGTATCAGCGGCTTAACCGCATCTGCGCTGTGTTTTTTCGCCACCCCCGACCTGGTGTAGAATGCGCGGTCTCGCCACATGCGGCGGACACCGAATTCTCAGAGGACACGCAAACCCATGGCTGACGTATCGCAATTGCAGGTTGAAACGGCACTGAGGGAGCTCGACGATCCCTACCTGGAAAAGGACCTGGTCTCCGCCGGCGCGGTGAAGAACATCGCCGTGGAGGGCGGCAAGGTGGCTGTGCAGATCGAACTCGGTTACCCCTGTGACGGCATCAAGCAGCGGCTGGCGGACGATGTGCGCCGCAAGGTCGAGGCCATCAAGGGCGTTGCCGGGGTGGACGTGAGTGTGGGCTGGAAGATCACCCCGCATGCCGTGCAGAAGGGGCTCAAGCCCATGCAGGGCATCAAGAACATCATCGCCGTGGCCTCCGGCAAGGGCGGCGTGGGCAAGTCCACCACCTCGGTGAACCTGGCCCTGGCCCTGGCCGCCGAGGGCGCCAGCGTCGGCATACTCGACGCCGACATCTACGGCCCCAGCCAGCCGCGCATGCTGGGCGTGCACGGCAAGCCGGAATCCAAGGACGGCAAGAGCCTGGAGCCGATGGAGGCCTACGGCGTGCAGGCCATGTCCATCGGTTTCCTCATCGACGAGGACACGCCGATGATCTGGCGCGGCCCCATGGTCACCCAGGCCCTGGAGCAGCTCCTCAACGATACCCGCTGGCGCGAGCTCGACTACCTCATCATCGACATGCCCCCGGGCACCGGCGACATCCAGCTCACCCTGGCCCAGCGCATCCCGGTGAGCGGTGCCGTGATCGTCACCACCCCCCAGGACATCGCCCTGCTGGACGCGCGCAAGGGCCTGAAGATGTTCGAGAAGGTGGAGGTGCCGATCCTCGGTATCGTCGAGAACATGAGCATCCACATCTGCTCCAAGTGCGGCCACGAGGAGCACATCTTCGGCGAGGGCGGCGGGCAGAAGATGTCGGACGACTACGGCGTGGACTTCCTCGGCGCGCTGCCGCTGGACATCCACATCCGCGAGGAGGCCGACAGCGGCAAGCCCACCGTGGTGGCCCAGCCCGACAGCCGCATCACCGAGATCTACCGCGAGATCGCCCGGCGCATGGCCGCCAGGCTCGCGCTCAAGGCCCGGGACTACAGCTCCAAGTTCCCGAACATCGTCATCCAGAACAACTAGCCTGGACTTAAAGCCGGCCGCGGGGCGCGCTATACTGGCGCGCTTCGCGGCCGCGACCGGCCGGCACGAGCGTGGAGCGTGACGTCAGCATGAGTATCAAGTCCGACAAGTGGATCCGTCGCATGGCGGAAGAGCAGGGCATGATCGAGCCCTTCGAGGCCGGTCAGGTGCGTCATGCCGGCGAGGAGCGCATCGTCTCCTACGGCACCTCCAGCTACGGCTACGACGTGCGCTGTGCCGACGAGTTCAAGATCTTCACCAACATCAACTCCTCCATCGTCGATCCCAAGGCCTTCGACGAGAAGAGTTTCGTCGACGTGAAGTCCGACGTGTGCATCATCCCGCCGAACTCCTTCGCCCTGGCGCGTACCGTGGAGTACTTCCGCATCCCGCGCAGCGTGCTGACCATCTGCCTGGGCAAGTCCACCTATGCGCGCTGCGGCATCATCGTCAATGTCACGCCGCTGGAACCGGAGTGGGAAGGGCACGTGACCCTGGAGTTCTCCAATACCACGCCGTTGCCCGCCAAGATCTACGCCAACGAGGGCGTGGCGCAGATGCTGTTCCTCGAGTCCGACGAGGAATGCGATACCTCCTACCGCGATCGCGGTGGCAAGTACCAGGGCCAGCGCGGCGTCACCCTCCCCAGGACCTGATCCGGTCCGTCGCACCAGGACGGCCAACCATGTCGGGCCCCTATCATCCCCAGCCCGGTGACCGGTTCGAGACGCTCTCCCGCGCGGCCTTCGGCGGCGATCCCGAGGCGCAGTTCCGCCTGGCCGAGTCCCTGCGCCGCGGGCTCTTCGGCCTGCCGGTCGACGAGGCCCAGGCACGTCACTGGTACGAACGGGCCGCGACGGGCGGTCATCCCACCGCCATCTTCCTGCTGAACAACTGGCGTAATCGCCGGCATTTCGCCTAGCCCACCCCTGGTCGCACCAAAATATGGCGCGATTCCTGCATTGAATGGTGCGCATGCACCGCTGCCGGTCATAAATCAAGGACTTGCCCGGTGCCCACCAACAATGAACGCACCACGAAGAGGCGCATCTGTCTGGCGCGCTTCATGACGGTGCATTGCCTGGGGTTGATAACGCAATGACATCTGCTGTGGATACCTTGTTCGTCCTGCTCGGCGCCATCATGGTGCTGGCCATGCACGCCGGCTTCGCCTTTCTCGAGGTCGGTACCGTCCGGCACAAGAATCAGGTCAATGCGCTGGTAAAGATCATCTCCGACTTCTCGGTCTCGACCATCGCCTATTTCTTCATCGGTTACACCATCGCCTACCAGACCGACTTCTTTGCCGGTGCGGCCTCGCTCAGCGAGGCCGCGGGCTATGCCCTGGTGAAGTTCTTCTTCCTGCTGACCTTCGCCGCTGCGATCCCGGCGATCGTCTCTGGTGGCATTGCCGAGCGCGCACGCTTTTATCCGCAGCTCGCCGCCACCTTTGCCCTGGTCGCGCTGGTCTATCCCTTCTTCGAGGGGCTGGTGTGGAACGGCATGTATGGTGTGCAGGACTGGCTCGAGGCGAGTTTTGGCGCGCCCTTCAGCGACTTCGCGGGCTCGGTGGTCGTGCATGCCATGGGGGGCTGGATCGCACTCGCGGCGGTGCTGTGGCTCGGTCCACGCCGGGGACGCTACGGCAAGGGTGGCGAAATCTATGCGCACCCGCCCTCCAGCATTCCCTTTCTCGCACTGGGTGCCTGGATACTCACCGTCGGCTGGTTCGGTTTCAACGTGATGTCGGCACAGGAGGTCGGTGGTATCAGCGGCCTGGTCGCGGTCAATTCGCTCATGGCCATGGTCGGTGGTGTGCTCGCCGCGCTGTTCGTCGGTCGCAACGATCCCGGTTTCGTGCACAACGGACCGCTGGCCGGACTGGTTGCTGTCTGCGCCGGCTCCAACCTGATGCACCCGCTGGGTGCGCTGGTCACCGGACTCGTGGCGGGGGCATTGTTCGTCTGGACCTTCACGCTGGTGCAGAACCGCTGGCGTATCGATGACGTGCTTGGCGTCTGGCCGCTGCATGGTTTGTGCGGTGCCTGGGGCGGAATTGCCGCCGGCATCTTCGGCCTGGAGGCACTGGGTGGCATGGGGGGCGTGAGTTTCCTCTCGCAGCTCGTCGGTACCTTGATGGGTGTGGCTGTCGGCTTCCTCGGCGGTGCCGTCGTCTATGGCGCGCTCAGGCTGACGGTCGGCATACGCCTGTCCGACGAGGACGAGTTCAAGGGCGCCGACCTTGCCATTCATCGGATCAGCGCCGAACCGGATTACGGCAACCGCTGATCCGGTACCGGTGTTTTCCTGCACGCAGACGGCCCGTTCGACGGGCCGTCTGCCGTTAGTGCGGATGATGTCAGTCTCATGCGCATCCCTTGCTTGGCATGTCCTGATCAATCCCTTGTCGACGTCCGGCCGGCATGGCGAGTCAATCGATCATCCGTTGGTCCGGGAAGAGATACGGCCTGTTATTGCCGTTGAGAAACGTATCCGGTGAGGCGAAAGTGTGCAGCAGGAAACAACACGAATGCAGTTGCACTGGTTTCATGCAGTGGCTGCAAAGTTGATTTGTCGGCCGAGACACGTTAAATCTACTTCGCGAGTTTTCTGAAAAAAGCACACAACGGGAGTTTTTTGATGGCAGCAAAGAAGAAAGCGAAACAGGCACAGCCGCGTTCGGTTGTTGCAATCAAGGCGATGAATGATGCGGAAAAGGCCCTGGCCAAGGCGCAGGACGATCTGTCCCGCAGCGTGGAGCGTGCCGTGACCGCCGCGAGCAAGGATGTCGATGCCGCCAAGCGCAAACTGGACGCGCAGGGCAACAAGGCGAAGAAGGCGCTGGAACGCTCGCGCAAGGCCAAAACCCCGGCCGCCAAGCAAAAGGCCGTGGATGCGCGTAACGCCATCCTGGAAGAGCGGCATGCTGCCCGTGCGGAATACGATGCCGCCAAGGCGCGCCTGGTCGAGGCAAAGGCGGCCGAGGCCCGCCACAAGCTGGTCCAGAAGGGCATGGACAAGGTGATGAAGGCGGCCGAGAAGGCGCTGGCGAAGAAGTCGCGCACGCGCCGCAAGAAGACGCGCCGCCGCAAGCCGGCAGCTGCCTGATCGTATTCGGCGTAAACGACAAAGGGGCCTTCGGGCCCCTTTGTCGTTACCTGGTACTCGGCGACAATCGCTATTTGATGGCGTCCGTCGTCTTGCGCAGCCAGGCCTCGAATTTGGGTATTTCGCGCTCGATGACGTCCCCGTCCTCGTAGACATGCGCCACCATGGTAATGCCCTGGGCGCGGGCCAGGGTCTCCATGGCGAGTTCGTCGGCCAGCCGCGAGTTGGCGCCCAGTTGCCGGTATTGTGCGATCAGCCAGTCGCGGAAGGTATCGAACATGGCGCGCGTGATGCGCTGCAGGTCGCGCTGGCCCTTGCCGAGTTCGGCATTGATGGTGCCCATGGGGCAGCCGAAGCGGGTCAGGTCGTTGCTGTTCTCCAGCAGCATGCGGGCAAAGTTGCGCAGCCGGACCCGCGGGTCCTTTTCCTCGCGATTCCAGCCGTTGAGCATGTCGGTGATCACCTCGAGTCGGTGATCGATGACGGCGCGCAGGATATCGTCCTTGGTCTTGAAGTAGTAATAGATGTTGCCACGCTGCACGTCCGTGGCGTCGACGATGTCGGTGAAGGAGGTGTGGTTATAGCCACCCTCGTAGAACAGCCGGTTGGCGGTCTCGACGATCAGGTGACGGACCTGGTCGCCCTTGCTGCGCGTGTTCTTGTTGTTGTCATCGGACATGGCGTCAGTATACCCCAGAGGTTCGCAACGTCATGACTACTCCCGGCATTCAGATGAGGAGCAGGGTGGCGAGGCCGAGGAAGGCGAGGAAGCCGACCACGTCGGTGACGGTGGTGAGCACCACGGAACCGGCCAGCGCGGGGTCGATGCCGAAGCGTTTCATGATCACGGGGATGGTGACGCCGGCAAGGGCCGCGGCGATCAGGTTGAGCACCAGGGCAATGGCGATGATGCCGCCAATCTGCCAGTCGCCGAACCAGATGACGGCGACGATGGCGACGATGGCAGCCCAGGTGAGGCCGTTGATCGCGCCGACCATGAGTTCCTTGGTCATCAGCCAGCGGGTGTTGGTCTTGCCGACCTGGCCGAGCGCCAGGCCGCGGATCACCAGGGTGAGGGTCTGGCTGCCGGCGATGCCGCCCATGCTGGCGACGATGGGCATGAGTACGGCCAGTGCCACCACCTTTTCGAGCGTGCCCTGGAACTGGCCGATGACCCAGGAGGCGAGGAAGGCGGTGATGAGGTTGGTGCCGAGCCAGAAGGCGCGGCGCTTCGCGCTGGCCATCACGGGGGCGAAGATGTCGTCTTCCTCGTTGAGGCCGGCCATGCTCATCACGGAGTGGTCGGCCTGGTCACGGATGACGTCGACCACGTCATCGATGGTGATGCGGCCGAGCAGCCGGCCGTCGTCGTTCACCACGGCCGCCGAGATCAGGTCGCGGTCCTGGAAGCGCTTGGCCACGTCGGTGGCCGGCATGGCGGCGGGGATCGCCTCGCGCGAGCTGTCCATGACCTCGGCTACGGTGTGGTCCAGCTCGGCGGTGAGCAGGACGGTGAGCGGCAGCATGCCGCGGTACATCTCGTCGCGATTGACCACGATGAGGCTGTCGGTATCCTCCGGCACCTCGCCACGGCGGCGCAGGTAACGCAGCACCACGTCCAGGGTGACGTCGGCGCGCACGGTCACCGTGTCGACGTTCATCAGGCCGCCGGCGGTGTCCTCGTCGTAGAACAGCACCTGTTCCAGGCGGTCGCGGTCGGCCTTGTCCATGGACCGCAGGACCTCGCCGATGACGGTGCCCGGCAGGTCCTGGATGAGGTCGGCGAGGTCGTCGGTGTCCAGCGTGCCGGCGGCGGCGAGCAGCTCGTGCGGCTCCATGGCGTCGATCAGGCCGGCCCGGACCTCGTCGCCCACGTGCACCAGGGTCTCGCCGCGGTTCTCGGGCTCCACCAGCTCCCAGACGAACTCGCGCTGGGAAGGCGGCAGGGACTCGATGAGATGCGCGATCTCGGCGGCATGCAGGGCATTGAGCATGCGCCGGACCTTGCTCAGCGTACCCGACTGCAGGGCCTCCGTGAGGGCCTGCAGGCGGTCGCCACTGTCTTCGCGCAGTTCTTCGCTCATCTGGTCTGCAGCCGGCATGGGGTGATGGGGATGGTCGCCCCAGTGTATCAGGGCGGGGCGGGCTAAAAAATCGCGTGATGCGCGTTTTTGCGCATCACGGCCTACAGGGCGTTGAGTCGCGTCACCAGTTCGGCCACGGCCGGTTCCGTGTAGGCGGTATCGAGCTGTTGCATCAGCGGGCGCAGTGCCCCCAGGTCGGTATCCAGGATACGGCGCTTGATCTCGCCGAGCATGTTGGGCCGCACGCTGAACTCGGTGAGTCCCATTCCCAGGAGCAGGCGGGTGAGGCGCAGGTCGCCGGCCATCTCGCCGCACATGGCCACCGGTGTGGCCACCCGCTGGCCGGCCTCGATGGTCAGGGTGATCAGGCGCAACACGGCCGGGTGCAGCGGGTCGTAGAGGTAGGTGACGGACTCATCCAGACGATCGATGGCCAGAGTGTACTGGATGAGGTCGTTGGTGCCGATGGAGAGGAAGTCGAGCTGACGGGCGAAGTGTTCGCTGAGCAGGGCGGCGGCCGGTGTCTCGATCATGCCGCCGACGGGGATCTCGGCATCGAAGCGCCGACGCTCCCGCTTGAGCTGGCGCTTGGCGTGCTCCAGCAGCTCCAGGGCCTGATCGAGTTCGGCGGGCGAGGTGAGCATGGGCAGCATGATGCGTACCGGGCCCTGGTGAGAGGCGCGCAGGATGGCGCGCAGCTGCACCAGGAAGACCTCGGGTTCCTTCAGGCTGCGACGGATGGCGCGCAGGCCGAGGGCGGGATTCAGCGCCTGCCCCGCTCCGTCGAGATCCAGCTTGTCCGCCCCGAGGTCCACGGTGCGGATGGTGACGGGGCGCCCCTGGCTCGCGTTCACCAGGCGTCGGTAGTGACGCAGTTGCTCTTCCTCGCTGGGCGGTTCGGTCCGGTTGAGAAACAGGTACTCGGTGCGATAAAGCCCCACCCCGTCGGCGCCGGCGTGGCGCAGGGCGCGCAGGTCCTCGGCCAGTTCGACGTTGGCCATGAGCTGGATGGCCTGGCCGTCGCGCGTGCAGGCGGGGGTGTCGGCCAGGGCACGCAGGGCGCGGGCATGCTGCCGGGCCGCCTTCTGCTGCTGCCGGTAATGGCGTGACAGGCGGCCGTCCGCTCCGGCCAGCACCATGCCGGTGTCGCCGTCGATGATCAGGTCCTCGCCATCGTGCAGCAGGCTGCTGGCGGTGTGGGCGCCGACCACGGCCGGGATGCCGAGCCCGCGCGCCATGATGGCGGTATGCGAGAGCGGGCCGCCGGCGTCGGTGACGAAGCCGGCAATCTGCGCTTCCTGCAGCAGCACCATGTCGGCAGGTGACAGGTCGTCGGCCACCACCACGCGGCCGCGCAGGTTGCGGCGCGGCGGGACGCCGCCCTCGTCCTCGAGCAGGGTGCGCTGCAGGCGCTCGATCACGTAGGCGACGTCATCGCGCCGGGTGCGCAGGTAGGCGTCCTCCATCGCGTCGAAGACGCTGACGATGTTGTCCTGCTGGATCTTCAGCGCCCATTCGGCGTTGCACTGGCGCTCGCGGATCAGGGTGATGGTGTCTTCGGCCAGCAGCCGGTCCCTGAGCATGAGCAGGTGGGTATCGATGAAACCGGCCACATCGCGCGGGGCGTTGGCGGGGATGTGGCGCTGGATGTCGCGCAGCTGTGCGGTGACGCTGTCCAGCGCCCGGCGAAAGCGGGCGACCTCGTCGGCGAGGTGCTGGCGGGGAATGGCGTATTCGAGCACGTCCGGCCGGCCACGGCGCAGCACATGGGCCTTGCCCATGGCGATGCCCGGTGAGACTCCGGTACCGGTGAGCAGCAGCGTCATGCCATGTCATCCTCGGGGGTTTCCCTGAGGATAGACGGCATGGGGCTGTTGCGGGTTATTCGTCCTCGCCGAAGCGGTTGTTGATGAGGGCCTCGAGATCGGCCAGGGCCTGCTCGGCGTCGGCGCCATCGGCGTGGATGGTGATCTGGCTGCCCCTGGCGGCGGCCAGCATCATGACGCCCATGATGCTCTTGCCGTTGACGCGACGGGTGCCTTTCTCGATCTCGACCTCGCTGTCGAAGGTGGAGGCGAGGTTGACGAACTTGGCAGCGGCACGTGCGTGCATGCCTAGCTTGTTGATGATGTTGACCTGTCTGCTGGGCATGCGGGTGAGGCTCAGGTGTTGTCGGCGTCGGCCAGCATGATGCCGTCGTGGCCTCCGCTAATGGCCTTGTCGCTCAGTTGATCGAGGGGAAGCTGGGCGTAGTTGAACACGCGTACCAGCATGGGCAGGTTGAGTCCCGCCACCACGCGGATGTGGGTGCGCCGCATCAGGCGGGTGGCGATGTTGCTCGGCGTGGAGCCGAACATGTCGGTGATCACCAGCACGCCCTCGCCGCTGTCGAGCTGTTCGCACATGGCCAGCGCCCGGGCCAGTACCTCGTCGGGATCGTCATTCTGCGAGACCGCCAGCGCAGCTGCCGGCAGCGGGTGAGAGCCGAGCATGGAGGTGGCGGTGGCAAGCAGGTCGTCGCCGATGCGGTTATGCGTTACCAGTAGTAGTCCTGCCGACATCTTGAGTCCTGTGTTCAGGAGAGTTCGCGGTGTCTGGTGCTGACGTCGTTCTCCGGGCGTTGCCGGAAATGCCGGGCCAGCCGTTCTACCATGTAAACCGAGCGGTGTTGCCCCCCGGTGCAGCCGACCGAGACCGTCAGGTAGCAGCGGTTCTCGGCGACGAAGCGCGGAATCCAGGTCTCGAGGAAGTCGCGCAGCATGCCGTACATCTCTTCCACCAGCGGGTGACCCTCGAGGTATTCCACCACCCCGGGGTCGCGACCGGTCTGTTGCCGGAGCCTCGGCTCCCAGTGCGGGTTGGGCAGGCAACGGATGTCGAAGACGTAGTCCGAGTCGGCCGGGGCCCCGTGCTTGTAGCCGAAGGACTGGAATAATAAAGACAGTGCACCGTCATTGCTACCGGCAACGCGCTCGCGCACCATCGCCGTGAGTTCGTGGACATTGGTACGGGTGGTGTCGATGATCAGGTCGGCCTCGTTGGCGACCTGCCCGAGCAGGGTCTTTTCGACCTGTATGGCCTCGATCAGGGGGATGCCCTTGCGGGCCAGCGGGTGCTTGCGCCGGGTCTCGCTGAAGCGTTTGAGCAGGGTGTTGATCTCGGCCTGGAAATAGACCACCTGCACGTCGATGCCCATGGTCCGCAGTTCGGCCAGGATCTGCGGGAAACGCTCGAGTTCGTCCACGCCGCTGCGGGCGTCGATGCCCACGGCCGCGCGGTCGTAGAGTTTCAGGCGCGGACTCATGAGCTGCTGCACCACGGCCGTCACCAGTCCGAGGTGCAGATTGTCGATACAGTAATAGCCCTGGTCTTCCAGGGCATGCAGGGCGACGGTCTTGCCGGAGCCCGACAGTCCGCTGACGATGACGAGTTTCATTGATCCTGGGTGATGAGGCGTTGTTGTTTGCGGGCGAAGTCGTCTCCCGCATTGTAGCCGCTCATGCGCAGCAGGTGGTTACGCACGGCCACCTCCACCAGTACGGCGAGGTTACGGCCCGGCGCCACCGGCAGGGTGATCTCGGGGATCTCGATGCCGAGGATGTTGCGGCTGCGGATGTCGCCGTGCAGGCGGTCGATGGCATCGATATCGAGGTCGCGGAAGTGCTGCAGGTTGATGATGAGCCGCAGGTACTTGCTCGCCTTGATGGCGTTGTCGCCATACATGGAGCGGATGTTGAGTACGCCCAGTCCGCGCACCTCGATGAAGCCCTGCAGCAGCGGCGGGCAGGTGCCCTGCAGGATGTCGGGGGCGATGCGCGCGAACTCCGGGGCGTCGTCCGCAACCAGACGGTGACCGCGGGTGATGAGGTCCAGCGCCAGCTCGCTCTTGCCCACGTTGCTGCCGCCGGCCAGCAGTACGCCGATCCCGAGTACCTCCATGAACACGCCGTGGATGGTGGTCTGCTCGGCGAGCCGGTTGGTGAAGAAGTAGCGCAGGATGTTGATGATTTCGTGGCTGGAGCGTGGCGAGCGAAAGATCGGTGTGTTGTGCTCGTCGCCGAGTCTGAGCAGGTCTTCGGGTACCTCTCCCTGGTCCGAGACCACGATGGCCAGAGCATCCCCGTTGAACAGTAGATCCAGGGCGTCGTGGCGGGCATCACCCTGCAGGCGGCTGAGGTAGTCGAGCTCGCGCTGGCCCACCACCTGCACCTGGTTGGCATGGATGAGGTTGAGATGGCCGAGCAGGGAGGGGCCACCGCGGCGGGCGAGATCCCGCTTGATGGTGCGTTGCGCGCCACGCCTGCCGGCCAGCCACTCCAGCTCCAGCCCCGAGCGCATGGCATCGAAGAGGGAGCGGACGGTGAGTGGCTGGGACATGCGAATCAGGCCGCCTGACGTGCTTCCCATTTGCCGATCAGCGACAGCAGGCAGTGCGCATCGCGGCAGTCACGGATGTCTCCGGTCATCTTTTCGTCACTGAACATCTGCGCGAGCTGGGCCAGCGTCTGCAGGTGTTCGTCGGTGCTGGCCTCCGGCACCACCAGGGCGAACAGGATGTCCACCGGCTTGTGGTCGGGGGCGTCGTAGTCCACGCCGCCATCCAGCGTGACCAGGGCAGCCACGGCCTTGCTGGTGCCGGCCGTCCGGCCGTGGGGGATGGCAACGCCATGCCCCAGGCCGGTGCTGCCGAGCCGCTCGCGGCTCAGCAGGCTGTCGAAGATCTCGCTGGCGGTGAGACCATCGGTACCGCTGGCCAGCAGCTCACTGAGCTTCTCCAGCGCGCGCTTCTTGCTGGTCGATGCCGTGTGGCACTGCACGCGTTCGGGACTGAGTAGGGCCTCGATGTTCATAAGCTTGCTGTTGCAACCTCACTCGGCTTGCGTCTTGATGGAGCCTTCGCTGCGGTGATGATCCGTGACCTTTTCCTTGTGCTTCACCACCTGACGGTCCAGCTTGTCGATCAGGGCATCGATGGCGGCGTACATGTCCTCTTCGACGGCCTCGGCATGGATTCTGTTCCCGGAGAGCAGCAGGGTGCCTTCGGCCTTGTGGCGCTGTTTTTCGACTTCGAGCACGACGTTCACGTCGATCACGTTGTCGAAGTGGCGCTCGAGGCGGTCCATCTTTTCGTTGACGTAGTCGCGCAGCGGTTCGGTGATGTCGACGTGATGACCGGTCAGATGAATTTGCATGGTATAGGACTCCGTTTGCTGTGAATGGATCAGGCCAGGCGCTTGCGCTCATTGCTGGGCGGGATCGTCATGGCCTCCCGGTATTTCGCGACCGTGCGCCGGGCGACATTGATACCGCGTTCCACCAGGATGGCGGCGAGCTTGCTGTCGCTCAGGGGCTTGGCCGGATTTTCTTCCTCGATGAGCTTGCGAATCATGGCGCGGATGGCGGTGGCGGAACATTCGCCGCCGTCGGCCGTCGCCACATGGCTGGAGAAGAAGTACTTGAACTCGTAGATCCCGCGAGGCGTGTGCATGTATTTTTGCGTGGTCACGCGCGAGATGGTCGACTCGTGCATGTCGAGCTGTTCGGCGATGTCACGCAGCACCAGTGGTTTCATGGCCTCGTCGCCGTATTCGAGAAAACCGCGCTGGCGTTCGACGATGGCCGTGGCCACCCGCAGCAGGGTCTCGTTGCGGCTCTGCAGGCTCTTGATGAACCAGCGGGCCTCCTGCAGGTTTTCCTTGAGATAGGTGTTGTCGGCACTCTGGTCCGCGCGCTTGATCAGGCTCGCATAGAGCTGGTTGATGCGCAAACGCGGGGCGATGTCCGGGTTGAGTTCCACCTGCCAGCTGCCGTTGTGGCGGCGTACGAACACGTCCGGCACGATATACTCGGCCCGCGAGGCGGTGACGACTTCGCCCGGCCGCGGGTTGAGGGTCTGGATCAGGCCGATCACCTGCTGCAGCTGCCCCTCGTCGAGTTTCATCTTGCGCATGATCTGTTTGTAGTCGCGATTGCCCAGAAGTTCGAGAAAATCGCGGACCAGCACCCGGGCCTCCGCCAGCCAGGGGGTGTCGGGCGGCAGGTGGTCGAGCTGGATGCCGAGGCAGTCGCGCAGGTCGGCTGCGCCGCAGCCCTGCGGGTCGAGCTGCTGGATCAGGTGCAGCACGGCCATCACCTCGTCGAGCTCCACGTCCAGGTCGTCGGCGAGGCTGGCGTGGATGGACTCGATGGGTTCGCCGAGATAGCCGTCCTCGCCGATGGCGTCGACGATGGCCGCGGCGATGGCGCGGTCCACGTCGCTCATCGTCGTCAGGTCGAGCTGCCAGGCGAGGTGTTCCTGCAGGGTCTCCTCCCCGCCGCTCTGGTTCTCGAAGATGTCACGGCCGTCATCCGGGGCGCTGCCGGTGTGCGGGGCGGGGATGTCGTAGATGTCGTCCCACTGGGTGTCCACCGGCAGGTCTTCCGGGATGTGCTCCTGGTCCTGTGCGCCGCGCTCGTACTCCGCCTCGCTGCCCGTCGGCGTGGCGTCCTCGGCCCCGGTCTCGCGCCCTGCCTCCGCGCCCTCGCGCGCGGGGGCCTCGTAGCCTTCCTCGTCGTAATCCCCGTCGTCGACCCCGTCGTCGGCTGTCTCGAGCATGGGGTTCTGTTCCAGGGTCTCCTGGATCTGGGCCTGCAGCTCCAGCGTCGACAGCTGCAGCAGGCGGATGGCCTGCTGCAGTTGCGGGGTCATGGTCAGCTGCTGACCGAGACGGAGCTGGACCGAGGGTTTCAGCATCGGGGAAGGTGTCTGTGGGCTGATGAACTGGCGCGGATTCTACTGCATATCGGTACGACATGCAGGAGTTGTTCCAGCCGGGCCCGGGCCCTGGGGTATGCGGGGTTTCTGGTCATTCCATGGGAATTATAGGGTAGATCGGCCCGCGGATGGCAGCCGTTTCTACAGCCGGAAGTGTTCGCCGAGATACACCTTGCGTACCTGGGGATCCGCCAGGATCGCCTCGGGGGCGCCGTCGGCGATGATCTGGCCATTGCTGAGGATGTAGGCGCGGTCGCAGATGCCCAGGGTCTCGCGCACGTTGTGGTCGGTGATGAGCACGCCGATGTTGCGCTCGGTGAGGTGGGCGACGATGCGCTGGATGTCCAGTACCGAGATGGGGTCCACGCCGGCGAAGGGCTCGTCGAGCAGGATGAAGGCGGGTTCCATGGCCAGGGCCCGCCCGATCTCCACGCGCCGGCGCTCGCCGCCCGACAGGCTCATGCCCTGGCTGTCACGCAGGTGGCTGATCTGCAGTTCGTAGAGCAGGCCGTTGAGCTTGTCCTCGCGGTCCTGGCGGCTGAGCTCCCGGCGCGTCTCCAGCACGGCCATGATGTTCTGCGCCACCGTGAGGCTGCGAAACACCGAGGCCTCCTGCGGCAGGTAACCCACACCCAGGCGCGCGCGCCCGTGCATGGGGAGCCGGGTGAGGTCCTGGTCATCGAGGGTGATACTGCCTTCGTCGCAGGGCACCAGGCCCACCACCATGTAGAAGGAGGTGGTCTTGCCGGCGCCATTGGGGCCGAGCAGCCCCACCACCTCGCCGCTGTCGACGTGGAAGGAGACCCCGTCGAGGATGACGCGGCCACGGTAGCGCTTTTTCAGGTCGTCGGCACCCAGGCGGCTCATGGCGCAGGTTCCCCCGTGGGCGCGTCCCCGGCCGGCGTCTCTTCCGGGTGGTAGATGATCTCCACCCGTTCGTTCGGCGCCTGCGTGCCGGCCAGTACCTGTTCGGTCTTCAGGTCGTATTCGATGCGCGCACTGTCGAGACGGTTGCCGGCCTGGATGAGGAAGGCCTCGCCCTCCAGCAGCATGGTGCGGGTGCGGGCATCATAGGTCATCTGCAGGGCCTCGGCGTGGACCTCGCGGCCGTCGTCCATGGTCTGGTCGAAGGTGGCGCGCTGCCCCCGGGCGACCACGGTCTGCAGGGTCTTGTTCGGTGAGTACACCTCGACGTCGTCGGCGGTGATGCGCATGCTGCCCTGGGTGATGATCACATTGCCCTGGTAACGGCTGGTGCCGGCACGTTCGCGCAGTGCGGCGCGGTCGGCGGTGACATGCACCGGCTTCTGGGTGTCGCCGCTGCGGGCCATGGCAGCACCGCTGCCCAGCAGCAGGGCCAGGGCGAGGCCGGCCAGCAGGTGGCAGGAGAGGCTAGGGTTCCTGACGGGGCTCATGGCGGCCTCTCACCTCCGACAGTAGCAAGACGGTCTGTTCATCCAGGTCCATGCGCATGCCTATGCCTTCTATCCTGTAACCCGGGGCCGTGGCAACCGCGTGGGCCTCTGTCTCGGCGTGCTGGCGCTGCGGGAAGACCGTCAGGTCCCGCGTGACCAGGTGCAGCGGGCCGTCCGGGTGCTCCCCCGGGCGGTCCATGGTGACCTCGCCGAGCAGGCGCACCTCGTCGCCGCTGCGCGCGATCCAGCCGGTCTCCGATTCCAGGCGCAGGGGCGGCAGTCGGGGCTCGTGCATGTGGATCACGGGGGTGGTCACCTCGCTGTAGCCGGCGCTCAGCAGCCGGGCGGCCCGTGCCTCCGGCGACTCGTCCACCAGGGTGAGGGGGGAGGGTGCCTCCAGGCCGTCGAACCCCGGGATCTCTGCCGACAGGGTCTGTACCAGCTCGGGGCGCTGGTCGATTTCGCGCTGCATCCACCAGCTGCCCGTGGCGATCAGGGCCAGCAGCAGGATGAGTGTGGCGCGGCGCGTGATCATTGCAGGTAGCGGTCGAGGGCTGCATCCAGCGTGCCCTGGGCCTCCATGATGAGCTCGCAGACCTCGCGGGCGGCGCCGCGGCCGCCCGGATTGGCGGTGGTCCAGTGGGCGTGACGCTGTACCAGGTGGTGGGCATCGCCCACGGCGATGGCCAGTCCCACGCGGGTCATCACCGGCAGGTCGACGATGTCGTCGCCCACATAGGCGATCTGCTCGGGCGGCAGGCCGGTCTGTTCGCGCAGCTGCTCGAAGGCGGGCAGCTTCTCGCGGTGGCCCTGCAGCACGCGCTCGATGCCGAGATCCTGCATGCGCAGCTTGACCACGTTGGACTGGCGCCCGGTGAGGATGCCGACCTCCACACCGGAATCCTGCAGCATGCGCAGGCCGTGGCCGTCCTTGGAGTTGAAGGCCTTGTATTCCTGGCCGTCGTCACCGATGAACAGGCTGCCGTCGGTGAGCACGCCGTCCACGTCGAAGATGACGAGCCGGATCTGGCGGGCCTTGTCGATGATGTCCTGCATGTCGTCTCCCGTCGTCTCAGACCACGCCGGCGCGCAGCAGGTCGTGCATGTTGAGGGCGCCGATCAGCCGGCCCGTCTCGTCGACGACGGGCAGGGCGTTGATGCGGTTCTCCTCCATCATGTGCAGGGCCTCCACGGCGAGCATGGATTCGCGGGCCGTGCGGCAGTCGCGCGTCATCAGTTCGCCCACGCTGGTGCCGTGCACGTCGATGCCGTGGTCGAGCACGCGGCGCAGGTCGCCGTCGGTGAAGACGCCGAGCAGCTTGCCGGCCTCGTCGGTCACGGTGGTCATGCCCAGGCCCTTGCGGGTGATCTCGAGCAGGGCCTCGGCCAGCATCACGCCCTCGCGGGTGGCCGGGATCTCCCCGCCCTTGTGCATGATGTCGCCCACGTGCAGCAACAGGCGGCGGCCGAGGCGTCCGCCCGGGTGCGAGCGGGCGAAGTCGTCGGCGGTGAAGCCGCGCGCCTCCAGCAGGGCCACGGCCAGGGCGTCGCCCATGGCGAGCGTGGCGGTGGTGCTGGCGGTGGGGGCCAGGCCCAGCGGGCAGGCCTCCTTCTCCACGCTGATGTCGATGTGCACGTCGGATTCGCGGGCCAGGGTGGAGTTCGGGTTGCCGGTCATGGAGATGAGCGGCACGCCGATGCGCTTGATCAGCGGCACGATGGTGAGGATCTCGTCGGTCTCGCCGGAATTCGACAGGGCGATGACCACGTCCCGGGGGGTGATCATGCCCAGGTCGCCGTGGCTGGCCTCGCCCGGATGCATGAAGAAGGAGGGCGTGCCGGTGCTGGCCATGGTGGCGGCGATCTTGTCGCCGATGTGGCCGGACTTGCCCATGCCGGTGATCACCACGCGGCCCTCGCAGGCCAGCATGTGGCGGCAGGCGGTGACGAAGGCCTCGTCCACGCGGTCGCGCAGCGCCCGCACGGCGTCGGCCTCGGTGTCCAGCACGGCGATGGCCAGCGTCTTGAGCTTGTCGGGGTGCATCTCGGTCATGTCGTGGTCCTTGGTATCCAGTATGTCGTGGCGTCCGCTCAGCCCGGGTTGACGCTCATGAACAGCAGCGCCTGATAGCCGACGAAACAGGCCAACAGTATGCCGCCTTCCAGGCGGTTGATGCGCCCCGGTCCGCGAAAGCCATAGGCCATCAACAGCAGGGCGACGGTCAGACCCAGCATCACCGGGTAGTCGCGGCTGAGCACGGCGGGCTCGAAGATGCCGGGGGCGATGAGGCCGGGCAGGGCCAGTACGCCGAGGATATTGAACATGTTGGAGCCGATAACGTTCCCGATGGCGATGTCGGCCTCGTTCTTCAGCGCACTCACTAGGCTCGCCGCCAGTTCCGGCAGGCTGGTGCCGATGGCGATGATGGTCAGGCCGATGATGAGGTCGCTCACGCCCAGGGCCTGGGCCACCTCCACCGCGCCCCAGACGGCCAGGCGCGAGCTGGCCAGCAGCAGGACGAGCCCCAGCACCAGCCAGAAGACGGCCTTGCCCATGGGCAGCACCGGTACCTCGGCCTCGTATTCGGCCTCCATGGGGTCGCTGGTATCGCGCGACTGGAGTCCCGTGCGGATCACCCAGATCATCACCACCAGCAGGCCGCCCATCAGCAGGAGGCCGTCGAGTAGCGAGAGATCGCCGTCATACAGCAGCGCCAGCACCAGCAGGGTGATGAGGATCAGCAGCGGCATCTCCCGGCGCAGGGTCTGGGAGTGCACGGCCAGTGGTGCGACCAGGGCGGTGACGCCGAGGATCAGGGCGATGTTGGTGATGTTGGAGCCGATGGCGTTGCCGATGGCCATGCCCGGGCTGCCTTCAAAGGCGGAGAAGCCGGCGATCAGCATCTCCGGCGCCGAGGTGCCGAAGCCGACGATGGTCAGGCCGATCACCATGGGCGAGACGCCGAGGTTGCGGGCCAGGCCGGCGGCGCCGGCGATGAAGCGGTCGGCGCTCCAGATGACGATGGCAAAGCCCAGGATGATGGCGGTCAGCGGTAGCAGCATGTTCGGTTCGGGTGGTTGCGTTGACGGGTTTCGGCCCAAAGTCGGCGATTATACATGGCGCGCGCCGGCAATCTGCAGTACGCATTCGCTGAGACTGTGCCGGGGGCTCCAGCCGAGCTGCTCGCGGGCGCGGGTCGAGTTCACGGCCAGGTCGTGCTGCATGCCCTGCACCCAGCCCGGCTCGCCCACCTCCGGCAGCAGCCACCAGGCCAGCCGATGGGCGAGCGCGGCCAGCCCCAGTGGCAGGGGCAGGGCGTGGCGGTGGGTGAGCCGGATCATGTCGCGAAAGCTCATGGCCCCGTCGGCGGCGAGGTTGTAGGCCCCGGCCGGACCGCCGCGCGCGGCCAGCACGATGGCCTCGGCGACATCGTCCTCCCACACGCACTGGGTGAGCGCCGGGCGCGGCAGGCGGGGGTAGAAGGGCTGGCGCAGCAGCGCCTTCAGCAGCGGATGGGCCTGGGGTCCGAGGATGACATGGGGCCGCAGGCGGATCACGCGGGTTTCGGGGTGCGCGGCCTCGAGGCCGTCCAGCCACTGCTCCACCGCCACCTTGTCCTCCGCGTAGGCAAAGCCCGGCATGGCGCGCAGGGGCTGGGTCTCGTCCATCAGCGGCGGGTTGTCGGGCCAGGCCCCATACACCGAGGCGCTGGAGACGAAGACGAGGCGCGGCACCCCGGTGGCCACGGCCTGCGTGAAGACGTTGCGACTGCCCTCGACGTTGACCTCGCGCACGGTCTCGCGCCGGTGGCGGGCCCGGCCGAGACGGCCGCCCATGAGAACGAAGGCCATGTGGACCAGGGCATCGGCGCCTTGCAGCAGGGTGCCGATGCCCGGGTCGCGCACGTCGGCAATCACGGCGCGAAAGCGGGGATCGGGGTAGTCGTGGGCGGCATGGTCGATGCCGATGACCTCCGTGACCCCGGGCTCGCGCAGTAGCCGCGGGACGAGGACCCGGGCGAGGTGGCCGGCGCTGCCGGTGACGACCAGCCGCATCGCGTGTCAGTCGCTGCCGTTCACGGCCGGCATGACGGTGTCGGCGAACAGCTGCATGGTCTCGCGCACCGCCCCGGTGGGCATGGCGCCCGCGCCGAAGGCGCAGAGCAGGTGATCGACGCCTTCGGCCCGCAGGGCCTCTACACGCTTGAGGCAGTGCTCGGGGTCGCCCACCGCGGCCATGCCCAGGGTGTCGAGCAGGGTGAGGTTCACGGCCTTGTTGATGAGCCCGCGGAACTTGCCCATCTTGCGGTAGTACTCGTAGCCCTCGTAGAGCTTCTCCAGCACCGGCCGGGTCTGGTTGAGGAGCTGGCCGTAGAACCACTCGAAGGGTTCGCGGGCGCGCTCGCGGGCGACCTTGCCCGACGCGTGGCAGTACACGCCCAGCGTCATGGCCACGCGCGGGTTCTGTCCGCTGGCGGCCGGCCCGTCGCCGTGGTGGCGCCGCCAGGCCTCGCGGTAGTGGCGGATGTCCTCGCGCACCATGAACCAGGGCTTGAAGGGGCCCACCAGCACGCCGATGCCCAGGCGTGCGGCCATCTCGAAGCTGTCGGGGCTGACCGCCGCGGTCCACAGCGGCGGATGCGGCCGCTGGACGACCTTGGGCAGGATCTCCAGGTCTTCGAAATGGAAATGCCGGCCGGCGTAGGACAGCGGCTCGCCGCTGAAGGAGCGGCGCACGATGTCCAGGGCCTCCTCCGTGTAGCTGCGGCTGTCGGCCATGGAGACGCCGAAGGTGGCGTATTCCTGGGGTGAAAAGCCGCGGCCGAAGCCGAACTCGGCGCGCCCGTTCGAGAGCACGTCCAGGGTCGCGACCCGTTCGGCCACCCGCACGGGGTGGTGGTAGGGCAGGGGGAAGATGGCATTGCCCAGGCGCAGGCGGGAGGTGCGCTGCGAGGCGGCGGCCAGGAACATGTCGGGCGCGGTGCTGTGCGAGTAGCCGGGCATGAAGTGGTGTTCCACCAGCCAGGCGGTGCGAAAGCCGAGCGTCTCGGCCAGCGCGAGTTCCTCCAGGGTCTCGGCGTAGACCTGCGCCTCCGGCCGCGGCAGGAAGGGCGGAACCGACAGTTCATGAAAGAGATCGAAGTGCATGGCCGGCATTCTACTCATCCCGGCCCGACCCTGGCCACAGAAACGCCGGGGTGTGCGCCTGCCGGGGCGCTCTGGCGCTGTCAGCCTGTGTTAAGCTGCGCCACCTTAGTGTGGCCGCAGCCTGGAGAACGGAGCACCCATGACGCAGCAGCTCGTCCGACACATCACCCTCGGCGCCCTGGGCTGGGATCGCGACGATCCCGTCTATCCGGAGGATCTGCCGGTGGAGTGGCGGCTCGCGTACTACGCCAACAACCGGGCGGCGGTGTGGGTGCCGGCCGAGACCTGGCTGGGCGGGACCACGCCGAATACCGCCGCCTGGCGCGAGGACGTGAACGAGGGTTTTCGCTTCGTGGTGGCCCTGGACGAGCGGCATGCCGATGCCCCGGGACGGGCGGCGATCGCGGCGGCGATTGGTGCGCTGGGCGAGCAGCTCGCAGCGGTGGTGGCGACGGCCGGCGTGCACTCGGCCGTGCTCGGGGACCGCCATGCCGGGCTGCGCGTCGACCCGGCAGCGGTATGGCGGGGCGTGGCGGTGCCCGCCGCCGAGGTGCGGCTGGGCATCGTGCCGGCCGACCGGCTGGACTCGCCGCGCGCCATGCGCGAGGTGCTCGAGGCCTTTGCCGCTGCCGCCACCGTGCCGGCGCCCTGCCTGTTCGTCGACGGGCCGCTGGGCCTGCTCGAGGACCTCGATACACTGGGCCGCCTCATGGGCGTTTGTTGACACCCGTCACAACAGCAAAGAAACTGCGGGGCTTGATCCAGGCGGGTTGCCGGAGATCCGGACTATCACGACACACATGACAAGCGGAACGGGACAGGGCGGTCAGCCACTCATCGAGGTGCGTGGCCTGCATTTTGCGCGCGGCAGGCGGAAGATCTTCGACGGCCTGGACCTGGACATCCACGCCGGTCGCATCACGGCCATCATGGGCCCGAGCGGCACCGGCAAGACCACCCTGCTCAAGCTCATCGGCGGCCAGCTGCGCCCGCAGCGCGGCACGATCCGCGTGGACGGGCAGGACGTGCACCGTCTCGGTCGCGGCGATCTCTACCGCCTGCGCCGGCGCATGGGCATGCTGTTCCAGACCGGGGCGCTGCTCACCGATCTGAGCGTGTTCGACAACGTCGCCTTTCCGCTGCGGGAGCACACCCGTCTGCCCGAGCGCATGATGCGCGACCTGGTACTGATGAAGCTCGAGGCCGTGGGGCTGCGCGGGGCGCGCGACCTGATGCCGGCCGAGCTCTCCGGCGGCATGGCCCGACGCGTGGCCCTGGCCCGCGCCATTGCCCTGGACCCGATGATGATCATGTACGACGAGCCCTTCACCGGGCTCGATCCCATCACCATGGGCACCATCGTCACCCTGATCAAGCGGCTCAACGACGCCATCCAGCTGACCAGTATCGTGGTCTCGCACGATGTGCCGGAGACGCTGTCCATCGCCGATGACGTCTACCTGATCGCCGACGGCAAGGTGGTGGAGCACGGCAGCCCCGACGCCCTGGCGAAGACCGCCTCGGCCTGGGCCGACCAGTTCCTCAAGGGCCTGCCGGACGGCCCGGTGCCCTTCCACTACCCGGCCGCCGACTACCGCGAGGACCTGATGAACGGAGGACGTGATGCTCGATAGCCTGGCACGTCTGGGTCGCTGGGGCCTCGGGATGTTCGAGCGCCTGGGGCGCGGACACCTGTTCCTGTTGTCCACGCTCGGCGGGCTGCACGTGCTCTTCAGCCGCCCCCGGCTGGTGATTCGCGAGGTCTACGCCGTCGGCGTGCTGTCGCTGCTGATCATCGTGGTCTCCGGCGGCTTCGTGGGCATGGTGCTGGGCCTGCAGGGCTATAACACCCTGGTGGACTTCGGTGCCGAGCAGTCGCTGGGCTCGGTGGTGGCCCTGTCGCTGCTGCGTGAGCTGGGACCGGTGGTCACGGCCCTGCTGTTCGCCGGGCGGGCCGGCTCGGCACTCACCGCGGAGATCGGCCTGATGAAGTCCACCGAGCAGCTCTCGGGCATGGAGATGATGGCCGTCGACCCGATGCGCCGCGTGATCGCGCCGCGCTTCCTGGCCGGGTTCTTCTCCATGCCCTTGCTCGCCACCATCTTCAGCGCCGTGGGCGTGATGGGAGGCTACTTCGTCGGTGTGGGCCTGCTCGGCGTCGACGCCGGGGCCTTCTGGTCGCAGATGCAGGACAGCGTCGATTTCAACGAGGACGTGATGAACGGGGTGATCAAGAGCGTGGTCTTCGGCCTGGTGGTCACCTGGATCGCCCTGTTCGAGGGCTACGACGCCACGCCCACCTCCGAGGGCGTGAGCCGTGCCACCACCCGTACCGTGGTGCATTCCTCGCTCGCGGTGCTGGGGCTGGACTTCATCCTCACGGGCCTGATGTTCAACAAGATCTGAACGCGGATAGAGCTGTCATGGAAACCACAAGAAAAATCGAGATCCTGGTCGGGTTGTTCATTGCCGCGGGTTTCGCCGCCCTGTTCATGCTGGCCATGCAGGTGAGCAACCTGAGCAGCTTCAACAGCGCCACCGGCTACCAGGTGACGGCCCAGTTCGACAACATCGGCGGCCTCAAGGTGCGTTCTCCCGTGACCGTCTCCGGGGTGCGCATCGGGCGCGTCACCGAGATCCGTTACGACCCGCAGAGCTTTCGCGCCGAGGCCACACTGACGCTGGACGCCCAGCACGACTATCTGCCGGCGGACACCATCGCCTCCATCTACACGGCGGGTCTGCTCGGCGAGCAGTACGTGGCGCTGGAACCCGGTGCCGATACCGAGGTCCTGAAGGATGGGGATCGCATCGAGTTCACCCAGTCCGCACTGGTACTGGAGGAGATGGTGAGCCGCGTCCTCAACCGGCTGACCACCAACTGAGAGGACAGGTCATGAAATTCCTGAACACACTCATCGCCGCCTTGCTGTCCCTCGGCCTGATGAATGCGGCCGTGGCGGTGGCCGCGCAGTCGCCGGAAGACATGATCCGCGACGCCTCCGAACGCGTGATGAAGATCCTCGACGAGGACAGCCAGCGCATCGCCAACGACCCGGAGTATGCGCTCAAGCTGGTCGACGAGATCATCATGCCGCTGATCGATTTCGACGCCATCAGCAAGCTCACCCTCGGGCGGCACTGGCGCGATGCCACGCCGGCGCAACGCGAGCGCTTCATGAACGAGTTCAAGGTGATGCTGGTGCGCACCTACACCCGTTCGCTGGTCGACTATACCGGCGCCAGTGTCATCTATCTGCCGGCCCGCGGTGACGCCAGCAGCGGGCGTACCACGGTATACACCGAGGTGGACGTGGGCGGCGGCAAGCCGCGCGTGCCCGTCAACTACAGCCTGCGCCAGGTCGGCGAGGAGTGGCTGGTCTACGACGTGACCATCGACGGACTGAGCCTGGTGAAGAACTACCGCACCAGTTTCAACGAGGAGATCGCCCAGACCGGCCTGCAGGCCCTCATCGATCGCCTGGCCCAGGCCAACCGCGATGGCGAGGTCGACCCGGTCCAATGACCGCGCCGCGTCTGGAACGTACGGCCGAGGGTCGTTACCGGCTGATCGGCTCGCTCACGGTCGAGTCGGTGCCGGCCCTGCTCGCGGCCTCGACCGGCATGCTCGGGGCCGGGCAGGCGGAGATCGACTGCGCCGGCATCGAGCATGCCGACAGTGCCGCCGTGGCGCTGATGCTGGAGTGGCTGCGCCAGGCCGAGGCCGCCGGTGGCCAGGTCGTGTTTCGTGACATGCCCGAACGCCTGCGTGCCATCGTCGCACTCAGCGACCTCGACGAGGTCATCCCCCTCGCGCACTGAACGACGGTGAGGTTTTCTCCCCCGGGCGCTGCCGTTTGGCGGCGTTTTTCGCTATGATTCCCCCTTTTTCCGCCAGTCATGCGCGCGCCGGGGTCGTCCTGTCTCTCCGCCGCGGGCCCGAGGGTGTCCCCACGCAATGGAAAAGCTGATCATTACCGGCGGCGAGCCGCTGAATGGCGAGGCGCGCATCTCCGGCGCCAAGAATGCCGTGTTGCCCATCCTCTGCGCCACGCTGCTGGCCGACACGCCCATGCGCCTGAGCAACGTGCCGCACCTGCACGACGTGACCACCACCATGGAGCTGCTCGGCCGCATGGGCGTGTCGCTCACGGTGGACGAGCGCATGGTCGTGGAGGTGGATGCGGGCAGCATCGAGCGCTTCGTCGCCCCCTATGACCTGGTGAAGACCATGCGCGCCTCCATCCTGGTGCTGGGGCCGCTGGTGGCGCGCTTCGGCCAGGCCGAGGTCTCGCTGCCCGGCGGCTGCGCCATCGGCTCGCGCCCGGTGAACCTGCACATCGAGGGGCTGGCCGCCATGGGGGCGGAGATCAGCATGGAGAACGGCTACATCCGTGCCCGTGCCGACCGCCTGCGCGGGGCGCGCATCGTCATGGACATCGTCTCCGTCACCGGCACCGAGAACCTGATGATGGCCGCGGCCCTGGCCGAGGGCGTGACCCTGATCGAGAATGCCGCGCGCGAGCCCGAGGTGGTGGACCTGGCCAACTGCCTGATCGCCATGGGCGCCGACATCCGCGGGGCCGGCACCTCCACCATCGAGATCCACGGCGTGAAGACGCTCTCGGGCTGCGACTACCGCATCCTGCCCGACCGCATCGAGACCGGCACCTTCCTGGTGGCCGGTGCGATCAGCGGCGGGCGGGTCCGGCTGCGCGACACCGACCCGACCCTGCTGGATGCCGTGCTGGCCAAGCTGGAAGAGGCCGGTGCCCACATCAGCACGGGGGCGGACTGGGTGGAGCTCGACATGCAGGGCAACCGGCCGAAGGCGGTGAAGGTGCATACCGCGCCGTACCCGGCCTTTCCCACCGACATGCAGGCGCAGTTCACCGCGCTCAACTGCGTGGCCGAAGGCACCGGGGCCATCACCGAGACCGTGTTCGAGAACCGCTTCATGCACGTGCAGGAGCTGCAGCGTCTGGGCGCCGACATCCGCGTGGAGGGCAAGACCTGCATCACCACCGGCATCCCGCGGCTGCGCGGTGCACCGGTGATGGCCACCGACCTGCGTGCCTCGGCCAGCCTGATCCTGGCCGGGCTGGTGGCGGAAGGGGAAACCCAGGTGGATCGTATCTACCACCTCGACCGCGGCTACGAGTGCATCGAGGAAAAGCTCTCCGCCCTGGGCGGCCGCATCCGTCGCGTGCGGGGCTAGGGCCGGCGAACAGAACAGAGGCAGACCATGACCGAGACATTGACCATCGCCCTGTCCAAGGGGCGCATCTTCAAGGAAACCGTGCCGCTGCTGGCGGCCGCCGGCATCGAGCCGCTGGACGATCCGGAGAAGAGCCGCAAGCTCATCCTCGACACCAACCGCGAGGACGTGAAGCTCGTCATCATCCGCGCCTCCGACGTGCCGACCTATGTGCAGTACGGGGCGGCCGACATCGGCGTGGCGGGCAAGGACGTGCTGATGGAGCACGGCGGGGCCGGGATCTACGAGCCGCTGGACCTGAAGATCGCCCAGTGCCGGCTGATGGTGGCCGGGCGCCCCGATGCGAAGCCGCGCGGCGGGCGCCTGCGTATCGCCACCAAGTTCGTGGACAGCACCCGCCGCTTCTACGCCGCGCAGGGCAAGCAGGTGGAGATCATCAAGCTCTACGGCTCCATGGAGCTGGCGCCCATCGTCGGCCTGGCCGACTATATTGTGGATCTGGTCGATACCGGCAACACGCTCCGGGCCAACGGCCTGGAGCCGCTGGAGCACATCGCCCACATCAGCTCGCGGCTGATCGTGAACAAGGCGGCGATGAAGATGAAGCACGCCCGCGTGAAGGCGCTGATCGAGCAATTGAAAAGCGCGGTGGAAAAGTAGTTTAATGCAGTTTTTAGACTGAATCTAAAAAGACAGCCGATGACCTATCAGACAGACGACCTGCGTATCGCCGGCATCCAGGAGGTGCTCCCGCCCGTCCAGGTGCACGAGGCCTTCCCGATCACCGAGCGGGCGGCGGCCACCGTGCACGACGCCCGCAGCGCCATACACGACATCCTGACCCTGGCGGATGACCGCCTGCTGGTGATCGTCGGCCCCTGCTCGATCCACGACCCGCAGGCCGCCCGCGAGTACGCCTCGCGCCTGCTGACCATGCGCGAGGAGCTGGGCGACGCGCTGGAGATCGTCATGCGCGTCTACTTCGAGAAGCCGCGCACCACGGTGGGCTGGAAGGGGCTGATCAACGACCCGAACATCGACGGCACCTACCAGATCAACCATGGCCTGCAGCTCGCGCGCAGTCTGTTGCTGGACCTGGCCGACATGGGTATCCCGGCGGGCACGGAGTACCTCGACCTCATCAGCCCGCAGTACATCTCGGACCTGGTGAGCTGGGGCGCCATCGGCGCACGCACCACCGAGAGCCAGGTGCACCGCGAGCTGGCCTCGGGTCTGTCCTGTCCGGTGGGCTTCAAGAACGGCACCGACGGCGGGCTGCAGATCGCCATCGACGCCATCCGCGCCGCCTCCATGCCGCATCACTTCATGTCGCTGACCAAGGCGGGGCACTCGGCCATCTTCTCCACCACGGGCAACGAGGACTGCCACATCATCCTGCGTGGCGGCCGCGAGCCCAACTACGACAGCAAGCACGTGAAGGAGGCCGCCGCCAAGCTGGAGCAGGCCGGCCTGCCGCCGCGCGTGATGGTGGACTGCAGCCACGCCAACAGCCGCAAGCAGCACATGCGCCAGATCGAGGTGGGCGAGGACGTCGCCGACCAGCTGGCCGCCGGCGAGCGCCACATCATCGGCGTGATGATCGAGAGCCACCTGGTGGGCGGGAACCAGCCCGCGGAGGCGCCCGAGCGCGTCTACGGGCAGAGCATCACCGACGCCTGCCTCGCCTGGGACGACACCACGCCGCTGCTGCGCGAACTCGCCGAGGGCGTGCGCCAGCGCCGGGAAGTGCTGGCCGCCAGCGCCTGAGCCGGGCCGGGCCCCGGGCCCGTTCCCGTGTAGAATGGATAGCTGTCGTCAGGGCGCCGCTGCGCCCTGACCTGTCTTTGAACGAGAGAGAGTCGACATGTCGCTGATCACCCGTCTGAATGCCGCCGATGCCGATTTCCGCGCCCGCCTGGACGCCCTGCTGGCCTGGGAGAGCGTGTCCGACGATCACGTCTTCAAGGCCGTGATGGAGATCCTGCACGCGGTGAAGACGCGGGGTGACGCCGCCGTCGTCGAGTACACCAACCGCTTCGACCGCATGAGCGTGGCCTCCATGGCGGAGCTCGAGATCCCGCTCGCGCGGCTGGCCCAGGCGGCCGAAGGGCTGTCGCCGGCCCGCCGCCAGGCGCTGGAACAGGCCGCCGCGCGCATCCGCGCCTACCACGAGCGTCAGCGCATGGAGTCCTGGAGCTACACCGAGGCCGACGGCACGGTGCTGGGCCAGCAGGTCACCCCGCTGGACCGGGCCGGGCTGTACGTGCCGGGCGGCAAGGCGGCGTATCCGTCCTCGGTGCTGATGAACGCCATCCCCGCCAAGGTCGCCGGCGTGCCCGAGCTCATCATGGTGGTGCCCACCCCGGACGGCGAGGTGAACGAGCTGGTGCTGGCCGCCGCCCACATCGCAGGCGTGGACCGCGTCTTCGCCGTCGGCGGCGCCCAGGCCGTGGCCGCCCTGGCCTACGGCACCGAGACGGTGCCGCAGGTGGACAAGATCGTCGGTCCCGGCAACATCTATGTGGCCACCGCCAAGCGCATGGTGTTCGGCGCCGTGGGCATCGACATGATCGCCGGCCCCTCCGAGATCCTGGTGGTCTGCGACGGCAAGACCGACCCGGACTGGATCGCCATGGACCTCTTCTCCCAGGCCGAGCACGACGAGGATGCGCAGTCCATCCTGGTCTGCCCGGACGCCGGCTATCTCGACCAGGTCGAGGCCAGCATCGAGAGGCTGCTGCACGACATGCCGCGCGCCGAGATCATCCGCACCTCGCTGAAGGACCGCGGCGCCCTGATCCAGGTCGCCGACATGGACCAGGCCGTGGAGGTCGCCAACCACATCGCCCCCGAGCACCTGGAGCTCTCGGTGGAGGACGCCGAGGCGATGGCCAAGCGTATTCGCCACGCCGGGGCCATCTTCATGGGCCGCTACACGGCCGAGGCCCTGGGCGACTACTGCGCCGGCCCCAACCACGTGCTGCCCACCTCGCGCACGGCGCGCTTCTCCTCGCCACTCGGCGTGTACGACTTCCAGAAGCGCTCGAGCCTCATCGGCTGCTCGGCCGACGGGGCCTCGGAATTGGGGAAGATCGCCGCCGAGCTCGCCCATGGCGAGGGCCTGACCGCGCACGCGCGTTCCGCCGAATACCGCATCAAGGACTGAGGTCGGGATGGCCTCACGCATCGCACAATGGGTGCGCCCGGAGATCCGGGCGCTGTCCGCCTATCACGTCCCGGACCCGGGCAGGCTGATCAAGCTGGACGCCATGGAAAACCCGTATACCCTGCCGGAGGACCTCGTCGAGGGCTGGCTCGACGCCCTGCGCGGCGTCGACATGAACCGCTACCCCGATCCGGGTGCGCGCATCATCAAGGAGCGTCTGCGCCGGGGGATGGGCGTGCCGGCGGGGCAGGAGATCCTGCTCGGCAACGGCTCCGACGAGCTCATCCAGATCCTGGCCATGGCCGTCGGCGGGGCGGGGCGCACGATCCTGGCCCCGGAGCCGGGCTTCGTCATGTACCGCATGATCGCCACCTTCGTCGGCATGGAGTACGTGGGGGTGCCGGTGAGCCCGGCGGACTTCTCGCTGGATGCAGAGGTCATGCTCGCGGCCATCGAGGCGCACCAGCCGGCCCTGGTGTTCCTGGCCTATCCGAACAACCCCACCGGCAACCTCTGGGATCGTCAGGCCCTGGAGGCCATCATCGAGGCCGCGCCGGGACTGGTGGTGGTGGACGAGGCCTATGCGCCGTTCGCCGACGACAGCTTCCTCCCGGATCTCGGGCGCTGGGACAACCTGCTGGTGATGCGCACCGTCTCGAAGATGGGGCTGGCCGGCCTGCGGCTGGGGTATCTCTGCGGGCCGGCGGACTGGCTTGCGGAGTTCGACAAGCTGCGCCTGCCGTACAACATCAACATCCTCACCCAGGCCAGCGCCGCCTTCGCGCTGGACCATCACGAGGTCTTCGACGCCCAGGCCGCGCAGATCCGCGCGGCACGTGCCGCGCTCGATGCCGGCCTGCGTGCCCTGGATGGCCTCACGGTCTACCCGAGTGCGGCCAACTTCATCCTGTTCCGTGCCCCGGCCGGTCGGGCCACGGCCCTGTTCGAGTCGCTGAAGCGTGACGGGGTGCTGATCAAGAACCTGAGCGCTTCCGGCGGCATGCTCGAAGACTGCCTGCGCGTCACCGTGGGCACGCCCGAGGAGAATGCGGCCTTCCTGGCGGCACTCGGGCGGGCCCTGGCCGGGGCCTGAGCAGGCCTCCTACTCGGCCCGCGCCGTCGGCCGCTTGGCCACCGTCGTCTTCGCCTCCACGCGCCGGCCGTCGCGCCACAGCGTGATGGTCACCGTCTCGCCCGGCTGCGCCAGGGCGATGAGGTTCAGGGCCTCGTAGGCCTGCTCGATCACCTCGCCGTCCACCTCGATGATCACGTCCCCGGGACGCATGCCGGCCCGGTCGGCGGGGCCGTCCGGGTAGATGCCGGCGATGAGCACCCCGTGCGTGTCCGGCAGGCCGAAGGACTCGGCCAGCTGTGGCGTCACGTCCTGCGCCTCCACCCCCAGCCAGCCGCGGATTACCTCGCCATGCTCGATGATCTGGGTCATCACGTCGCGGGCGAGGTCCACCGGGATGGCGAAACCGATACCGTGCGAGCCGCCGGACTGGCTGAAGATGGCGGTGTTGATCGCCACCAGGTCGCCATGCGCATTCACCAGTGCGCCACCGGAGTTGCCCGGATTGATGGCCGCGTCGGTCTGGATGAAGTCCTCGTAGGTGTTGATGCCGAGCGAATGCCGGCCGGTGGCGCTGACGATGCCCTGGGTGACGGTCTGGCCAACGCCGAAGGGGTTGCCGATGGCCAGCACCACGTCACCGACGCGCAGGTCGCTGGAGCGCCCCACGGTCAGGGTCGGCAGGTCGTCGCGGGCGGCGATCTTGAGCACCGCGAGATCGGTGTCCGGGTCGGTGCCCACCACGCTGGCCTCGAAGCTGCGGCCGTCGGCCAGCAGTACGGCAATGGCCTCGGCCCCGGCAATCACGTGATTGTTGGTGAGCAGGTAGCCCTGGGCGCTGAGGATGACGCCCGAGCCCAGACTGGTCTGGGTGCGGCGGCGCAGCGTCTCGCCGCGCTCCTGGAACTGGCCGAAGAAGGGATCGGACTGCAGGGGTGTGCGCTCCACCACGGTGCGTGCGGTGAAGATGTTCACCACCGCCGGGGCGGCCTGGTCGACGGCGTCGGCATAGGAGACGGGGCCGTTGGTCGGTGGCTGCGCGTTGACGGGGGCCTGGCGCACCTCCACCACCGGCAGCTTGCCATTGAGGCCCGCCGGCTGGATGAGCAGGATCACCACCGCGGCCGCGATGCCCACTGCGACCACCTGCAGGATGAAACGCGAAAGCTTGGAAATTTTCATTGGCTCCCCAGTCGTGTAGTGTTGCGCTCCGGGTGGCGCGGCATGCGCCGCCCCTCGCATACACTCGCACGGAGTTCGTGCCGCATTATCGCCCGGCGGCGTGGCCGCGGGCAAAGAAAACGCCTACCGGGGGTATCGCCATGGTCTCGCTCGATAAGCTCGTCGACTACTGCAACCGGCTGCTGGAGGCCGGACGCTTTCGTGACTATGCCCCCAATGGGCTGCAGGTGCAGGGTCGCGACCGGGTGACGCGCATCGTCAGCGGTGTGACCGCCTCCCGGGCACTGATCGAGCAGGCCATTGCCCTTGAGGCCGACGCCATTCTGGTGCACCACGGCTATTTCTGGAAGGGGGAGGACCCCTGTCTCACCGGCATGAAGCGGGCGCGCATCGCCCTGCTGCTGGAGCACGGCATCAGCCTCATCGCCTATCACCTGCCGCTGGACGCCCACCCCGAGCTCGGCAACAACGCCGTGCTGGCGCGCGAGCTGGAACTCGAGGTGGATGGTCCGCTGAATGCCGAGGGCATCGGCCTGCACGGACGGCTGGCCGAGGCGCTGGAACCCGGGCTGTTCGCCGAGCGCCTGCGACGGGTGCTGCGACACGCGCCGCTGCATATCCCGGGCGGCCCCGAGGTCATCCAGCGTGTCGGCTGGTGTACCGGCGCTGCGCAGGACTACATCGAGCAGGCCGTCGCCCTGGGCCTGCACGCCTTTGTCTCCGGGGAGATCTCAGAGCGTACCACCCACACCGCGCGGGAGGCGGGCATCCATTACTTCGCGGCCGGCCACCACGCCACCGAGCGCGGGGGCGTACAGGCGCTGGGTACACACCTGGCCGCGCATTTCGGTCTCGAGCACCGTTTCGTGGATGACCCGAATCCCGTCTGAAAGACTCGGATTTCATTGGAAAAATCCCCTTTCGGGTTGACCTTTTTGGCGAGTTACGCCAAAGTACGCGGATTTTTACGGCCCCTTTTTTGTCGGGCAGAGTTCCGCCAGCGTCGACCATTCGGGGGAGAGGTCGGGCGCACGAATACGCGGTTCTTACAGCGCGTAACGCATTTTTTCTTCAAGTCCATTTGGGAGAGTGAAGATGGCAGTAGATAAGAGTCGACGCCGCTTCCTTGTCGGCGCCACCTCGGTGGTCGGAGCCGTGGGTACTGCAGCCGTCCTCGTGCCCTTCGTCAGGTCGATGAATCCGAGCGAACGCGCCAAGGCCGCGGGCGCGCCGGTGGAAGTCGATCTGAGCCAGCTGGAGCCTGGTCAGAAGGTCAACGTGGAATGGCGTGGCAAGCCGGTGTGGGTGGTGCGCCGCACCGAGCAGATGATCGATGATCTGGCCGTGATCGAGGATCGTCTGCGCGATCCGAAGTCCGAAGTCGTGACCCAGCAGCCGGCCTATGCCCAGAACGACACCCGTGCGATCAAGCCGGAGTTCCTGGTGCTCGTCGGCATCTGCACCCACCTGGGTTGTTCGCCGACCTTCCGTCCGGAAGTCGCCCCGGCCGACCTCGGCCAGGACTGGAAGGGTGGTTTCTTCTGCCCCTGCCACGGGTCCCGTTTCGACATGGCCGGCCGTGTTTACAAGAACGTCCCGGCTGCCAAGAACCTCGTGGTTCCGCCGTACACCTACCTGAGCGACAACCGCATCCTCGTCGGTGTCGATGAAGGAGCTGCCTGATGAATAAGCTGTTGACTGGCCTGCTCGGCTGGGTGGATGCCCGTTTCCCGCTGACCAAGATGTGGGAAGAGCACCTGTCCAAGTACTACGCGCCGAAGAACTTCAACTTCTGGTACTTCTTCGGCTCCCTCGCGCTGCTCGTTCTGGTCATCCAGATCGTCAGCGGCATCTTCCTCACCATGAACTACAAGCCGGATGCGACGCTCGCCTTCGCCTCCGTCGAGTACATCATGCGCGACGTCGACATGGGGTGGCTGATCCGTTACATCCATTCCACCGGCGCGTCCGCGTTCTTCATCGTGGTGTACCTGCACATGTTCCGTGCGCTCATGTACGGTTCCTACAAGGGCCCGCGCGAGCTCATCTGGATCTTCGGCATGACCATCTACCTGGTGCTCATGGCCGAGGCCTTCATGGGCTACCTGCTGCCCTGGGGTCAGATGTCCTTCTGGGGTGCCCAGGTTATCGTCAACCTGTTCGCCGCCATCCCGGGCATCGGCGAGGCCCTGTCGGTGTGGATCCGTGGTGACTACGTCATCTCCGACGCCACCCTGAACCGCTTCTTTGCCCTGCACGTCATCGCGCTGCCGCTGGTACTGGTCGGCCTGGTGGTCGCCCATATCATCGCGCTGCACGAAGTGGGTTCCAACAACCCGGACGGCGTGGAAATCAAGAAGAAGAAGGACGAGAACGGTATCCCGCTGGACGGCATCCCGTTCCATCCCTACTACACCGTCAAGGACATCGTCGGCGTGGTGGTCTTCCTGATGCTGTTCTCCGTGGTCATGTTCTTCATCCCGGAGATGGGCGGTTACTTCCTGGAGCACGCCAACTTCATCCCGGCCGATCCGCTGAAGACGCCCGAGCACATCGCCCCGGTGTGGTACTTCACGCCGTTCTACACCGTGCTGCGTGCAGTGCCGGATCCGTTCCTGGGCGTGGTGGCCATGGGCCTTGCGGTGGTGATCCTGTTCTTCCTGCCGTGGATCGACCGTAACCCGATCAAGTCCTGGCGCTATCGCAGCTTCCTGCACAAGCTGAACCTGCTGCTGTTCGTGGTCGCTTTCGTCATCCTGGGCTACCTCGGCGTGAAGCCGGTACAGCCGGCCCTGGCCGAGCTCGGCCTGCGCATGACCGAGATGTACTTCCTGTTCTTCTTCGTCCTGTGGTTCCACAGCAAGGCGCGGTCGGCGAAGTACAACATCATCTGGTTCGTGATCACGGTGGGTGCTGTCACCCTCTATGACATCAGCCGTGTCGGTTCGCTGGGTGACGAGAAGGACTTCATGTGGATGTGGGTGTTCCCGGCCGGTTACATGTTCCTCATGAACCTGCTGCCCATCTTCACCAAACTGAACAATGAAAAGCCCGTTCCGGAAAGGGTGACGTCATGAAGAAACTGATTGCCGTTGTTTTTGCGCTGATGGTCCCGGGTGCGGCGCTGGCCGCCGGTGCCTCGGTCCCGCTCGACGAGGCGCATGTGGACGTGACCAACGAGGCCTCGCTGCAGCGTGGTGCCAAGCTGTTCACCAACTACTGTCTGAGCTGCCATTCGGCCGGTTTCGCGCGTTACAACCGCGTGGGGCGTGATCTCGGGCTGACCGACGAACAGGTGCAGAAGTACCTGATCAACACCACCGGCGCCGACGGCGAACCGACCAAGATCGGTGAGCTGATGAAGATTGCCATGACCAAGGAATACGGTAGCGAGGCCTTCGGCGCCGCCGCGCCGGATCTCACCCTGGTCGCTCGCGTGCGTGGTGCGGACTGGCTCTACACCTATCTGCGTTCCTTCTACAAGGACGATTCGCGTCCCTTCGGTGTGAACAACACCGTGTTCCCCAACGTCGGCATGCCGCACGTTCTGTGGCAGTTGCAGGGTCGTCAGGAGAAGGTCGTGCGCACCGAGGTGGATGCGCACGGTCACGAGCACGAGGTCACCGAGCTCAAGCTGGTCGAATCCGGCACCATGACGCCGGCCGAGTACAACCAAGCCGTGCTGGACCTGGTCACCTTCCTGGTCTACCTGGGCGAACCGGCCCAGACCGATCGCAAGGTGCTCGGTGTGTGGGTACTGATCTTCCTGTTTGTCCTCTTCGTGTTTGCGTATTTCCTGAAGAAGGAATACTGGAAAGACGTACACTGACAGGTTGCGGTATGATCGGGGCATGGACGCCCCGCAGCCGCATTATTCCTTTTTCATGATTCAACGAACGGAGTGGACGTATGGCGTTGGTCGCCAATAGAAGATCCGTCATGACTCTGTTCTCTGCGCCTGCTGATGCGCAGAGCCATCGTACCCGGATCGTCCTTGCAGAGAAGGACATTACCGTCGATATCATCGATGTGGATCCGGACAACCTGCCGGAAGACCTTTCCGACCTGAATCCCTATAACACCGTGCCGACGCTGGTCGATCGCGAGCTCACGCTCTACGATCCGCGCGTCATCATGGAGTATCTGGACGAGCGCTTCCCGCACCCGCCGCTGATGCCGGTGGACCCGGTCTCGCGCGCCAAGTCGCGCATGGCCCTGCATCGCATCGAGACCGACTGGTACTCGCTGCTGGGCGAGCTGGAGTCGGGCAACGACAAGCGCATGAACAAGGCGGCCAAGCTGCTGCGTGAAAGCATCATCGCGGCCGACCCGCTGTTCGGTGCCTTCCCGTACTTCCTCAGCGAGGAGTTCACGCTTGTGGACTGCACCGTTGCGCCGGTCCTGTGGCGTCTGCCGCGCTGGGGCATCGACCTGCCGAAGACGGCCAAGGCCGTGCAGGGCTACATGGCGCGCATGTTCGAGCGTCCGTCCTTCCAGCAAAGCCTCACCGAGGCCGAACTGGAGATGCGGGGCTGAGGCCCCGCATCTGTTTCGGCACACCGACAGCCCATGGCGCAAGGCATGACCTCAAGCCGTCCTTATCTGTTGCGGGCCATCTACCAGTGGATCGTGGACAACGGCCTGACCCCGCACATCCTCGTCAACGCGGAAGACGAGCAGGTGCAGGTGCCGCGCCAGTACGTGGAGCAGGGCAAGATCATCCTCAATATCGCGCCGATGGCCGTGCATGGTCTGACGCTCGGCAACGAGGACGTGACCTTCAATGCACGCTTCGGCGGCACACCCATGGACATCTACGTGCCAATGGGCCGGGTGCTGGCCATCTATGCCCGCGAGAATGGCCAGGGGATGATGTTCGGCGAGGAAGAGGACGGTGATGAGCCGCCGCCGGACGACACGGGCGGCGATGAGTCCGGGTCGTCACGCCCGCATCTCAAGGTCGTGAAGTAAGCGAAGAAATACAACGGGCCCGGCAATGCCGGGCCCGTTGTCGTTTACGGTGTCTGCCGGGTCGCCAGCAACAAGCCACGCCTGTTATGCTTGGCTGCGGTGCGAAACGGGGACGGAGCATGATCGAGGTCTGTGTCGGCGACATCACCGGGCTGGCAGTCGATGCCATCGTCAATGCCGCCAACGAGTCGCTGCTCGGCGGTGGCGGCGTGGACGGCGCCATCCACCGGGCGGCAGGACCAGGGCTGCTTGAATACAATCGGCGACTGGGCGGTTGCCCTACCGGGGAGGCGCGTATTTCTCCCGGTTTCGATCTGCCGGCACGCTACGTGATCTCCACGGTGGGGCCTGTCTGGCAGGGAGGCGAGGCCGGTGAGCCGCAGCTGCTGGAATCGGCCTACCGTCGTTCGCTTGAGCTGGCGCTGGAGAACGGGGTGAAGCGCATCGCCTTTCCCGCCATCAGCACCGGCGTGTACGGCTATCCCAAACGCGAGGCGGCGGCCATCGCCCTGCGCGTGATGCGCGAATACGCGGCGCGTTTCGACCGCATCATCGCCTGCTGCTACAGCGAGGCGGACGCCGCCATTTACCAGGAACTGCTCGAGGGCTGAGTTGCATGCAAAAAGAATCGACCACGAGAAAGACAGCCGAGGCCCTGCTGATACAGCGACTGTATCTGTCCGCCGTCGTCGCCCTGGTCTGGCTGGTCTGCTATCTCTCGATCGCCGCCCCCGCACCGCATGTCGGCGCGCCGTTCTCCATGGCCGTATTCGCCCCCGTGGCCATCGCCCTCAACAACCTCGGTCTCGCCTTGCCCGTGGCCGTGTTCTTCGGCACCCTGCTGATTGCCGTCGCCTTCCTGCTCTGGTCCCTGCCCCTGTGGCGCGGCGAGGCCGGCATTCCGAAGCGCAGTCGCAACCTCGCCATCGCCATCTTCGTCCTTTCGGTGCTCTGGCTGATGTTCGTCGGACAGGCCGGGGTGAAGGTGCAGGGCCTGTTCCATGTGATCATGATGCAGGGCTACAACGTCCTGATCGCATCGCTGCTGTTGCTGTTCTACCGGCTCCACCGGGCCGAACCGAAGTTCGGCATCAGCCTCGCCTATCACGGCCTGCTGTTCGCCTGGATCGGCTGGTGCGCCTTCCCCTGGCTGGGGCCGGTGTGAATCGGCGTTAGTCCGGCAGGCCCTTTCCTGCATTGAGCAGGCCCAGCGGATCGAACTGCTGTTTGATCCGCCGCATGAGATCGAGCGTCACCGGGTCGATCTCGCGCGCGACGAACTCGCGTTTCACCAGTCCCACCCCATGTTCCCCCGAGATCGTGCCCTCGAGCTCGAGTACGAGCTTGAATACCTCGTCCAGGCAGTTTTCGGCCGCTTCCAGCTGCAGCGGGTCATCCGGATCGACCAGCAGGTTGACGTGGATGTTGCCGTTGCCGGCGTGGCCGAAGTTGACGATGGTGATGCCGTGGTCCTTCGCCAGTTGCTGCAGCCCCTCGATGAGCTCCGGGATGCGCGAGACGGGGGCGACCACGTCCTCGTTGATCTTCTTCGGGGCGACATTGCGCAGGGCGGGGGATAGGGCCTTGCGGGTCCGCCAGAGCGCCTGGACTTCCTCCTGCGTCTTTGCCAGCACACAGCTCAGGCAGCCGTCGACCTCCGCGGCCTGCTGCACCGCTCCGGCGGCCGAGTCGAGGCAGGACTCGGGGCCGTCGACCTCGATCATCAACATGCCGCCGGCGTTTTCGGGCAACGTCGCCTCCGAGTAGCTGCGGATCATCTCGATGGCGGTGCCGTCGATGAATTCCAGCGCGCAGGGGATGACGGGCTGGGACATGATGGCGGAGACGGCGCGCGCGGCCGCGCCCATGTCCCGGTACACCGCCTGTAGCGTGCGCCTGCCCTCGGCGAGCGGCGTGAGCCTGAGCGTCGCCTCGGTGATGATGGCGAGCGTGCCTTCCGAGCCAATGAGCAGGCGCGTGAAGTCGTAGCCGACCACGCCCTTGGTGGTCATTACCCCCGTCTTGATCTCCTCGCCCGCGCCGGTGACGGCGCGCAGGCCCAGCGTGTTGTCGCGCGGCGTGCCGTACTTCACTGCACGCGGGCCGGCCGAGTTGTAGGCGAGGTTGCCGCCGACGGGGCAGAAGGCGGCGCTGGTCGGGTCGGGCGGCCAGAAGAAGCCGTGCTCGCCGGCGGCGTCCTGCACGGCCTGGTTGGTCACGCCGGGCTCAACCACCATCAGCCGGTTGTCCGGGTCGACACGCAGGATCCGGTCCATGCGTTCCAGCGAGAGCACCAGGCCGCCGTGCGTGGGTACGGTGGCACCGGTGGTGCCGGTGCCGCGGCCGCGCGGGGTGAGTGGCACCCGGTGCGTGTTGCACAGGCGAGTGATCTCGCGCACCTGTTCGTGGCTGGTGGCAAAGGCCACGGCCTCGGGGGGCCGGTGCTGGCGCGAGTTGTCGTAGCCGTAGGGCCAGCAGTCGGCGGGGTCGGTGAGCAGGGCGTCGTCACCGACCAGGGCGCGAATGGCGTCGAGAAAGGCGGGGCTGAGCATGGTGGATGTCTCGAAGCGGGGCTTGTTGGCCGACCAGTGTAACGCCTGCCACGCGACGGGGCACGCGGGGCTATTCGCCCAGCAGCTGGGCGTCGATCAGGTCGCAGAGGCAGTGGATGACCAGCAGGTGCACTTCCTGCACGCGGGCGGCGGAATCGGCAGGGGCACAGATCTCCACGTCGCAGGCATGCAGGGCGCCGCGCATGCGGCCGCCGCCGCGGCCGGTGAGGGCGATGACCGTGCAGTCACGGTCGTGGGCGGCCTGGATGGCGGCCACCACGTTGGCGGAGTTGCCCGAGGTGGAGATGGCCAGCAGGACGTCGCCGGCCTGGCCCAGGGCGCGCACCTGGCGGGAGAAGACCTGAGTGTAGTCGTGGGCGTTGGCGATGGAGGTCAGCGTGGCGGCGTCCGGGGTGAGGGCGATGGCCGGCAGGCCCGGGCGGTCGCGCTCGAAGCGGTTGAGCATGCGCGAGGAGAAGTGCTGGGCGTCGCCGGCCGAGCCGCCGTTGCCGCAGCTGATGACCTTGCGACCGTTGAGCAGGGCGTCGAGGATGAGCCGGGCGGCGCATTCGATGGCCTCCGGCAGGGCGTCGGCGGCGGCCTGCTGGGCCTCGATGCTGGCAGCGAAGTGCTGGCGGATGCGGTCTTGCGGAATCATGCTCGCTGTCGGTTCGCGGGCGCCGTCTCAGGCGGCGTCGAAGGCATTGCGTATCCAGTCTATCGCAGAGCCGCCCGCCATGGCGATGACGTCGAAACGGGCGGGGCCGTCGTGCGGGTGCCGTTGCAGGTAGTGCTGGGCCGCGGCGATGAGCTTCTGCTGCTTGCGCCAGTCGATGCTGGCCGCCGCACCGCCGTAGCGCGCGTTCTGCCGCAGGCGCACCTCGACGAAGACCAGGGTCTCGCCGTCGCGCATCACGAGGTCGATCTCGCCGCGACGGCACTGGTAGTTGGCCGTGACGAACCTCAGCCCCTCGCCGGCGAGGAAGGTCCGTGCCGCCTGCTCGGCCTCCGTGCCGCGTGTCCCGGTCATGCTATTCGTCGACGGGTTTTGTCTCTTCCGGCGCCTCGCTGGCGGCCAGCGTGCGGGGGCGGCCCTTGCTGAACTGGGCCCACTTGAGTTCGCGGTGCATGCGCCCCTGGGCGTCGATGTAGAGGTTGCCGGTCAGGCCCTCGTAGCGCTCGTAGTCGCGCTCCTTGAGGCGGCGCAGGTAGGGGACGATGCGGTAGGCATCGATGCCCAGCGCGAGGAGACGCGGCTGCCGGGCGGCATAGGCGGGCACGGCCGCCTGGATGGCCTGGTAGCGTTCCGAGGGCTGCTCCAGGTTGTCGAGCAGCCAGGGGATGTCGCTGAAGATCACGCCGTTGAGGTCGCTGTCGGCACGCGGGTCGACGCGGCCGGAGAAGCTGTGCGAGGTGGCATAGACGGGCAGATCCGAGGCGCGCAGGAAGTCGAGCTGCGGGCGCAGCAGCCGGGCCTCGCGCGGCGTGGCGGCGATGAAGACCATGTCCACGTCGCGGCGGCGGCGCGGCTCGAAGTGCACGTCGCGCTTGATCACGTTGCGCACGGCGCGGTAGCGCGCCTGGCTCTCGTTGAGCCGCAGCGCCCGTTTGATGGCGGGCTGGAAGTCGGCCTCGCTGGGCAGGTAGGTCTCGGCCGCGAGCACGGTGCCGCCGAGCTCTTCCAGGCGCTCGCCAAAGGCCTGCTGCAGGCGCTCGCCCCATTCGCCCTGGGGCACCAGGCTGATGGCGTTGACGTGTCCGTCCAGCGAGGCGCGTTCGGCGGCCTGGCGGGCCTCGTCCTCCGGCAGCAGGCCGAACTGGTAGAAGTTCTCGGCGGTGGGCAGCTGCTCGTCGACGTAATTGAGGCCGAGCACCGGCACGGGCAGTCGCCGGTTGCGGCCGATGGCGGTCAGTGCCGCCTTGTCGAAGGGGCCGATGACGAATTCCGCGCCCTGTTCGATGGCCAGGTCGTAGAAGGCCATGGCCTCGTCGCCGCGTTCGGCGATGTCATAGACCCGTAGCAGCGGGCGTTCCTCGGGATTTTCTTCCTGGTACCAGGCCGCGAGCACCCCCTGCAGCAGGGTCTGGCCGACGACCTCGAAGCGCCCGGACAGGGGTAGCACCAGGGCGATCTGTTTCGGGTAGGTGGCGTATTCCTGCCACTGGGTACGCAGCCCCGGCAGGATGGCGCCCAGTGCCGCATGCCCGGGGTAGGCGGCCTGCCAGCGCAGCAGCTGTGCCTCCAGGGCGGCGGGTTTGGGCGGCGTGGTGCGGGAGATGTAGGCGAGGTGCAGCCAGCCGCGGATGGCGCGGTCGTCGGTCTCGTTGGCCCAGTTGTAGAGATCGAAGCTCGAGGCCAGGTTGAGGTCTTCCCACAGCAGTTCGAGGTTTGCCTGCTGCTGCTCGGGGGTGGTCAGGCGCTCCTGCAGCGTCAGGCGGGTGCGGGTGGCCTCGATGCCCTGGCCGGCGGCAAACAGGGCGTCGGCGCGGGTGCCGAGGATGTCGATCTGCAGCCGGCTGGGCAGGGCGTCGATGGCGCCCGGCAGTTTTTCCAGGGCCTCGTGGGGACGGCGCTCCACCAGCAGCAGGCGTGCCTCGATGAGGCGCAGGCGGGCGAGGCCGGCGGCATCGAGTTTCCGCTCGTCCACCTGGCTCAGGTATGCTCTGGCCTGGGCGAGCAGCTCGGGGGTGGCGGCCGCATCGGCGGCCAGCATCAGGTATTCCTCGCGCTGTGGCGAGCGGCTGCCTTCGGCCAGCCGTGCATAGTGGCGGGCGGCGCGTTCGTATTCACCGAGGGCCAGCAGGCGATCGCCCTCCTCGCGGGCGGTCTCGGGATCGGCGCCGCGCTGGGGCATGGTCTCGCAGCCGGTCACGGCGAAGGCGAGCACCAGCAGCAGGAGCAAGCGGGATATCAGTCGGGCAGAAATCATGCGATCAGATGAATGCAATTCCATATGGGGCGCTCACGCCGGGCCTGTCCTGAATGAGCGTGCCAGTATCTTGGCTGGGGGCAGACGTGTCAATTGAGCCCGGCACGCTTTACGTGGTGGCCACGCCCATCGGCAATCTGGGCGACATCAGCCAGCGCGCGCTGGCGGTCCTGGCGGGTGTCGACTGCATCGCCGCGGAGGACACGCGGCACACGGCGCGCCTGCTGGGGCACTTCGGCATCGGTACGCCGCAGGTCTCCCTGCACGAGCACAACGAGGAAGAACGCAGCGCCGAGCTGCGGCGGCGTCTGCAGGCGGGCGAATCGGTGGCGCTGGTGTCGGATGCCGGCACGCCGCTGATCAGCGATCCCGGCTATCGCCTGGTGCGCGAGGTGCGGGGGGCGGGGCTGGCCGTGGTGCCGGTGCCGGGCCCCAGTGCCCTCATCGCCGCCCTGTCGGTGAGCGGGCTGCCGACCGACCGCTTTGCCTTCGAGGGCTTCCCGGCGCCCAAGGCTGCGGCCCGGCGCCGGCAGTTCGAGGCGCTGCGCGAGGAGCCGCGTACCCTGGTCTTCTATGAATCCAGTCATCGCGTGGCTGCCAGCCTGGAGGACATGCGTGCGGCCTTCGGCGCTGCGCGCGAGGCAGTGATCGCCCGCGAGCTGACCAAGGCCTACGAGCAGGTGCAGGCCGGCACGCTGGCCGAGCTGGTGGACTGGCTGGCCGCCGACGCCAACCGCGAGCGCGGCGAATTCGTCATCATGGTCGCGGGGCACCGGGTCGCGGCGGGCGAGGTCGACGAGGCAGAGGCCCGACGGGTGCTGGGCCTGCTGCTCGAGGAGTTGCCGGTGAAGGCGGCGGCGCGCCTGGCCGCCGAGCTGCTGGACCAGCCGCGCAACGCGCTCTATGCTCTGGCTCTTAGCCTGAAGGAATCGGGTCGGTAGGGAGCCTGCCCGGGGCGTGGCCTCCGCTCTCGCGAGGGGGGGAACTCCCGCCTTTCACGGAAGCGGCAGACCATCACAAAATCGCCCGCTCGAAGGCGATAGATTGCACGGTAGGCAGGGGCTTGTAGCGGCCTTCTGCATCCGAATATCAGCGACTCCGCCCGAGGAAACCCCCATGTCCGACCGTGAACTCGAATACAACTTCAGCGAAGGGAAGCGTTTCTTCAAGATCCGCAACTACGACATCGCGGTGGAATTCTTCCGTGAATGCAGCGAGAGCGTCGGGCCCGGCGACACCTACTACAATCGTTACCGCTCCTGGCTGGGCATGGCCCAGGCCTTTGCCGGGGACATGGGCGGCGTGGTCCTCTGCCGCGTGGCGGCCAAGGAAGAGGCCCGCGATCCGGAGGTGCTGGTGAATCTGGCCAAGGCCGAACTCACTCAGCGCAACCGGGCCAAGGCCCTGGATGCGCTGTACATGGCCCGCAAGATCAACCCGCATATCCCCGAGATCGGTGAGCTGATCGAGCGACTCGACCGCCGCCGCAAGCCGGCCATCCCCTTCCTGCCGCGCAACAACGTCCTCAACCGGCTGATCGGCCGGGCCACCTACGAGCTGCAGCGCCGCCGCGAGCCGAAGAAAACCCCCGCCTCGGAGTCCTGATTCTGCTAGAATCGCCGCCGGGAGTCGGCCGGATGATCGCTGCACGCTTCGCGTGTGGAGGAAAGTCCGGGCTCCATAGGGCAGGGTGCCAGGTAACGCCTGGGCGGCGAAAGCCGACGGAAAGTGCCACAGAAAACATACCGCCGATGGCCTACGGGCACAGGTAAGGGTGAAAAGGTGCGGTAAGAGCGCACCGCGCGGGTGGCAACACGCCGTGGCAGGGTAAACCCCACCCGGAGCAAGGCCAAATAGGGGTGCATTGGTGTGGCCCGCATCGCACCCGGGTAGGCCGCTACAGGCGCGCGGCGACGCGCGTCGCAGATGAATGATCGTCCTCGACAGAACCCGGCTTACAGGCCGGCTCCCCCTAATTCCTGTTTCCAGCGATCACCCTCCACCGTTCCCCACCCGGGCGCGCATCCGCCGCCCGTGGCCTGCCGGGTTCAGGTCTGAACTTAAAGTAACTTCTCAGCATGAATGCCCAATCTCATGAATCCCTGCGGGTTCTTCCCGGGCGTGAATGTGAACTGTTCCCCACCTTCGCAAGCTGCTCCTAAGTCGTTGTCACATAAACGGTTTTATGGGGCGGCAAGACGCGTTTTCCCTTGACAATACCCAGTCTGGCGACCATAGTGTAGGAAAGTGGGGGAACGTGGGGGAGAGTGGTTTTTCTCCCTCCGCTGGAGGACGTGTTGTTCCGAGGGGTCAACAACCTGAACCTGGATGCCAAGGGTCGCGTCGCGATCCCGGCACGCTATCGCGACCGCCTGACCGAGGCGGCCGATGGTCGTCTCGTGGTCACGGTGGACCGCGACGGTTGTCTCCTTCTCTATCCCTTCCCCGAATGGGAGCGCATCGAGCAGGCCCTGATGGCGCGCCCCAACATGGACAAGCAGGTGCGACGCCTGCAGCGCCTGCTGCTGGGTCATGCCACCGAGTGCGAGCTGGACTCCCAGGGGCGTATCCTGCTGCCCACCCCGCTGCGCGAGTTTGCCCGTCTCGATAAGAAGGCGGTACTCGTCGGGCAGGGCAACAAGTTCGAGCTCTGGGACGAGGACACCTGGGTCGGGCAGCGTGACGCCTGGCTCAGGGAGGAAGAGGAATCCGGCGAGCTCAGTGCGGCGCTCGAGTCGCTGTCGCTCTGACATGGGCGCCCGACACGATCATCGCTCGGTGCTGCTGGATGCAGCCATCGAGGGTCTGAATATCCGGGCCGACGGGGTCTATGTGGATGGGACCTTCGGCCGCGGCGGGCACAGCGCCGCGATACTCGAGTGCCTGGGGCCGCAGGGGCGGTTGTTCGGGTTCGACAAGGACCCGGCGGCCGTGGCCGCCGCCCGGGAGCGTTTCGGGCAGGATGCACGGTTTTCGATCACACACGGGTCTTTCGTGATGATGGCGGACGTGGTGGAGCAGGCAGGACTGACGGGCCGGGTCGACGGGGTGCTCCTCGACCTGGGGGTCTCCTCGCCGCAGCTCGACGATGCCGGCCGCGGCTTCAGCTTCATGCGGGAAGGCCCGCTGGACATGCGCATGAACCCGGAGGCGGGTGAATCGGCCGCCGACTGGCTGGCGCATGCCGAGGAAAAGGAGATCGCCGACGTGCTCTGGCACTACGGCGAAGAGAGGTTCTCGCGCCGCATCGCGCGGGCCGTGGTCGCGACCCGCGCCGAGGCGCCGCTGCGCACCACGCAGGACTTCGTGCGGCTCATCGAGCAGGCAGTGCCCCGACGCGAGAAGCACAAGCATCCGGCCACGCGCAGCTTTCAGGCTGTCCGCATATTCGTGAATCGCGAATTGGCTGATCTGGAAGACCTGCTTGTTCGCGTACCGCGAATGCTGGCGCCCGGCGGGCGCCTGGTGGTGATCAGCTTCCACTCGCTGGAAGACCGCCTCGTGAAGCGCTTCATGCGCAACGAGTCCCAGGGCCGGCCCCTGCCGAAGGGGCTGCCGGTGATGGGTGGCCCTGAGGGGCGCACGCTGCGCCTGGTCGGCAAGGCGCAGCGCCCGGGCGAGGCCGAGGTGGCGGCGAATCCGCGGGCACGAAGCGCCGTGCTGCGCGTGGCGGAGCGGCTGGCATGACCTGGCGGGTGATGCTGCCGTCGCTGCTGGCCCTGCTGGTGCTGGCCTCGGCCGTGGGCGTGGTGGCGACCAAGCACCAGAGCCGCAAGCTCTTCGTCGAGCTGGAGCGGCTCACGGTGGAGCGCGACGAGTTGAATATCGACTGGGGGCGGCTGCAGCTGGAGCAGAGCACCTGGTCCACGCATGGACGCATCGAGCAGGTGGCGCATGAGCGGTTGCAGATGCGCCTGCCAGGGGCGGCGGAGATCAGGATCGTGGTGCCCGATTCGGGGCGGTGAGAAGGCGTGGAAAAGACACCTTTCTATAAGATGCGACGCGTGCTGGTGCTCGGGGTATTCGCCCTGGGCATGCTGGTGCTCGTCGGTCGCGCCATCGACCTGCAGGTCCTCAAGCAGGACTTCCTGCGCGGGCAGGGCGATGCCCGCCACCTGCGCGTGGTGGGCATGCCGGCCCACCGCGGCATGATCACCGACCGCAACGGCGAGCCGCTGGCCATCAGCACACCGGTGGACTCGGTCTGGGCCAACCCGCGCGAGCTGTCGCTCGCCGACCCGCGGCTGCCACAGCTGGCCCGGTTGCTGGAGCTGGACCAGGACGACATGCTGCGGCGTCTGGCGGCGCGCGAGACCCGCGAGTTCGTCTACCTGCGCCGTCACGTCAGCCCGGAACTCTCTGCCCGGGTGCAGGCCCTGGAGCTGCCGGGCGTGGCCCTGGAGCGCGAGTATCGCCGCTACTACCCCATGGGCGAGGTGATGGCCCACGTGGTCGGCTTTACCAATATCGACGATCGCGGCCAGGAGGGGCTGGAACTCGCCTACGACGAGTGGCTGGCTGGCGTGCCCGGTGCCAAGCGCGTGATCAAGGATCGCCTGGGTCGGGTGATCGAGAACGTCGAGGCGCTGCGCCCGCCGCGTGCCGGCAAGCCGCTGACCCTGTCCGTCGATCGCCGCATCCAGTATCTCGCCTATCGCGAGCTCAAGCAGGCCGTGCAGGCCGAGGGCGCGCGCTCCGGCTCGATCGTGGTGATGGACCCGCGTACCGGCGAGGTGCTGGCCATGGCCAACCAGCCGGCCTTCAACCCCAACACCCGTCGCAACCTGCGCGGCGAGCTGTATCGCAACCGTGGCGTCACCGACGTCTTCGAGCCGGGTTCGACCATCAAGCCGTTCACCATCGCCGCGGCGCTGGAGGCGGGCGTGTATGGCCCCGCCAGCCAGATCGACACCGGGCCGGGCTTCGTGCGGGTGGGCGGTCACACCATCCGCGACGTGCGCAACTACGGGCGCATCGATCTGGCGACCGTGATCCGCAAGTCGAGCAACGTGGGGGCGAGCAAGATCGCCCTGTCGCTCGAGCCGGAGGCCCTCTGGTCGCTCTACAGCCAAGTGGGGTTCGGGCGGATCACCGGCGCGGGCTTCCCGGGCGAGGCCGCCGGGGTGATGGGCGACTACAGCCGCTGGAACGAGGTCGAGCGGGCCACGCTGGCCTTCGGCTACGGCCTCTCGGTCACTCCCCTGCAGCTCGCCCAGGCCTACAGCGCCATCGCCGCCGACGGCATGCTGTACGAGGCGACCTTCCTGCGCCGCGAGGGCGCTGCCCCCGGGCGCCGCGCCATGCGGGCGGAGACGGCGCGCCAGGTGCGCGCCATGCTCGAGGGCGTGGTGAGCGGCGAGGGGACGGGCCTGCGTGCCGCCATCGAGGGCTACCGCGTGGCCGGCAAGACCGGTACGGCGCGCAAGTCCACGGTGGGCGGTTACGCCGAAGACCGTTACATCGCCGTGTTTGCCGGCATGGCCCCGGCCAGCAATCCGCGCCTGGTGGTGGTGGTGATGATCAACGAGCCGGCACGCGAGGAGTATTACGGCGGGCACGTGGCCGCGCCGGTGTTCCGCGAGGTGATGACCGGTGCCCTGCGCCTGCTCAACATCCCGCCGGATGATCTGCCCGCCCTGCAGGCGCGGCAGCCCGGCAGGGGAGGTGCGGCATGAACGCCGTGGCCACCGACTGGGCCCTGGGTCCGCTGCTGCGCGGTCTCGCCGAGGTGCCGGGCACGGCCGCGCGGCTGCCGGTGGGCGGCCTGGCCCTGGACAGCCGGCGCGTGCACGCCGGCGATCTCTTCCTCGCCTGCGCCGGGACCCGTCAGCACGGCCTGAGCCACGCGGCCCAGGCCATCGAGCGTGGCGCCGTGGCGGTGGCCTGGGAACGGGTGCGCGGACAGGCCACGCCGGCCGCGGACCGCGTCCCCTTCGTCGCCGTCGACCGGCTGACGCACAAGCTGGGCGTGGTCGCGGACCGGTTCTACGGCCATCCCTCGCAGGAGATGGGCGTGATGGGCGTGACCGGCACCGACGGCAAGACCTCGGTGACCCAGTTCCTGGCCCAGGCCCTGGACCAGGGCAGTGCCCGCTGCGGCGTGGTAGGCACCCTGGGTTACGGTCTGCACGGGGCGTTGCAGCCGGGTACCCACACCACGCCAGACGCCATCACCCTGCAGCGCGAGCTCGCCGCGATCCGCGACGCCGGCGCCCGCTGGCTGGCGATGGAGGTCTCCTCGCATGCCCTGGACCAGGGGCGCGTGAACGGCGTGGCCTTCGACTACGCCCTGTTCACCAACCTGGGGCGCGACCACCTGGATTACCACGGCAGCCTCGAGGCCTATGGCGCCGCCAAGCAGCGCCTCTTCACCTGGCCGGGGCTGGACTACGCCATCATCAACCTCGACGACGCCTTCGGCCGCGCGCTGAGCGCCGCCGTGCCGGCCGGCGTGCGTCAGCTCGGCTACAGCCTGGAGGCGGATGTAAGGCACCCGGTCGACTGCGTGGCCGTGCGCCGGCTGGACCTGCATGCCGGCGGCTTCGGCGCCGAGGTCGTCACCCCCTGGGGCAGGGGCGAGCTCGAGGCCGCCGTGCTCGGCCGCTTCAACGTGCAGAACCTCCTGGCCGTACTGGCCACCCTGCTCGCCATCGGCGTGGAGCTGCCCGACGCCCTGCTGCGCCTGCGCCGCATCCGCCCGGTGCCGGGCCGCATGCAGCTGCTCGGCGGCGGCACGCGCCCGCAGGTGGTGGTGGACTACGCCCACACCCCGGGGGCGCTGGAACAGGTGCTGGGCGCCGCGCGCGAACACACGGCCGGCCGCCTGGTCTGCGTGTTCGGCTGCGGCGGCGACCGCGACGCCGGCAAGCGACCGCTGATGGCGGCGGTGGCCGAACGGCTGGCCGATACGGTGATCGTCACCGACGACAATCCCCGCCACGAGGACCCGGCCACGATCGTCGCCGACATCCTCGCCGGTTTCCGCGAGCCGGCGGCCGTGACGGTGGAACACGACCGCGAGGTGGCCATCCGCGCGGCCATCGCCGCCGCGCGGCCCGGCGACCTGGTGGTGGTCGCGGGCAAGGGCCACGAGACCGTGCAGCAGCTGGGCGGGCGCGCCATCCCCTTCAGCGATGTCGAGGTGGCCACGCGTTGCCTCTCCGGGGGTGCGGCATGAGCTGGCTGATGCTCTCCGACATCGCGGCCATGGCCGGCGGCGAGCTGATCGGCGCCGACACCGCCGTGCAGGGCGTATCCACCGACAGCCGCAGCCTGCGCGAGGGCGACCTCTTCATCGCCCTGCGCGGCCCGCGTTTCGATGCCCACGACTTCGTGCCCGACCTGGAGGCGGCCGTCGCCGCCATGGTCGAGCACCTCTGCGACACGGTGCTGCCGCAGGTGCTGGTGGAAGACACCCGCCTGGCCCTCGGGCGCCTGGCCCGTGCCTGGCGCGCGCGGCTCTCCACCACGGTGGTGGGGCTCACCGGCAGCAACGGCAAGACCACGGTCAAGGAGATGATCGCCGCCATCCTGCAGGAATGCGGCAGCGTGCATGCCACCCGCGGCAACCTGAACAACGACATCGGCGTGCCCCTGACCCTGCTGGCCCTGCGCGATACGCACGACTACGCGGTGATCGAGATGGGGGCGAACCACGCGGGCGAGATCGCCTATCTCACGGCCATCGCCCAGCCGCACGTCGCGCTCATCACCAATGCCGGCCCGGCCCATCTCGAGGGCTTCGGCAGCATCGAGGGCGTGTCCCGCGCCAAGGGCGAGATCTTCCAGGGCCTGCCGGCCGACGGGGTGGCGGTGATCAATGCCGACGATACCTATGCCGACTACTGGCGCGGGCTCAACACGGGGCGTCGCATCCTGGGCTTCGGCGCCGAGCAGGCGGCCGACTTCACCGGCAGCCTGGCCGCCGACGGCCAGCTGCGGATGCAGACGCCGGAAGGCGAGCTCACGCTGGGCTTCGCCCTCAAGGGACGCCACAACCTGCTCAACGCCCTGTGTGCGGCCGCCGCGGCCAGCGCCGCGGGCGCACCCCTGGAGGCCATCCGTCGCGGACTGGCGGCCATGCAGCCGGTGAGCGGGCGTCTGCAGGCCCGCGCGGGCCGCAACGGCGCGGCGCTCATCGACGACAGCTACAACGCCAACCCCGCCTCCATGCGCGCCGCCATCGACGTGCTGGCCGGGCGCCCGGGCCGGCGGGTGTTCGTGATGGGCGACATGGGCGAGCTGGGTGGCGATGCGACGGCCATGCACGCGGCCATCGGCGAATATGCCCGCGCCGCCGGCATCGAGCGCCTGCATGCCCTGGGCCCGCTGAGCGGTGCCGCCGCCGAGGCCTTCGGCGCGAACGCCGAACACCACACCGACTGGCGGGCCCTGGCCCAGGCGGTGGCCGACGAGCTGGCGGCCAACGTGACCGTGCTGGTCAAGGGCTCGCGTTCCATGCGCATGGAACGGGTGGTCGCCTTACTCGAACAACAAGAACCGGACATGGGGAAGGGTCATGCTGTTTAGCCTGTTTGATGCCCTGAGCGAGTACTACAGCGGATTCCGGGTCTTCCAGTACCTGACCTTCCGCGCCATCCTCGGTGTACTCACCGCCCTGGTGATCTCCTTCATGGTCGGTCCCTGGATGATCCACCGCCTGAGCCGCTACAAGATCGGCCAGCAGGTGCGCGCCGACGGCCCGCAGACCCACCTGACCAAGGCTGGCACGCCGACCATGGGGGGCGCCCTGATCCTAGTGGCCGTGGCCATCTCCACGCTGCTCTGGTCGGATCTCGCCAACCGCTTCGTCTGGACGGTGCTCATCGTCACCCTGCTGTTTGGCGCCGTGGGCTTCATCGACGACTACAAGAAGCTGCGCTTCGGCAATTCGAAGGGCCTGTCGGCACGCGCCAAGTACTTCTGGCAGTCGGTATTCGGCCTCGGGGCGGCCTTCTTTCTCTACTTCACCGCGGCCTCGCCGGCCGAGACCACCCTCTACGTGCCGGTGTTCAAGGACGTGAGCTGGGAGCTCGGCTGGCTGTTCGTCCCGCTGGCCTATTTCGTCATCGTCGGCTCGAGCAACGCGGTCAACCTCACCGACGGGCTGGATGGCCTGGCCATCATGCCCACCGTGCTGGTGGCCGGGGCGCTCGGCATCTTCGCCTATGCCACCGGGCACGTGAATTTCTCCCAGTACCTGCAGATCCCCTATGTCGCCGGGGTCGGCGAGACCGTGGTGTTCTGCGGCGCACTGGTCGGCGCGGGGCTGGGTTTCCTCTGGTTCAACGCCTATCCCGCCCAGGTCTTCATGGGCGACGTCGGCGCGCTGGCGCTGGGCGCCGCGCTCGGCCTGCTGGCGGTGATGGTGCGCCAGGAACTGGTGCTGGTGATCATGGGCGGCGTGTTCGTCATGGAGACCGTCTCGGTGATCCTGCAGGTGGCCTCCTTCAAGCTCACCGGGCGGCGCATCTTCCGCATGGCGCCGCTGCACCACCACTTCGAACTCAAGGGCTGGCCCGAGCCCCGGGTGATCGTGCGCTTCTGGATCGTCACGGTCATCCTGGTGCTGATCGGGCTGGCCACGCTGAAACTGCGCTAGGGACGACTTTGTGCTGGCAGAGGCAGACAACGCGATGACGGCAAGACCGGAACAGGCGGCCACCCTGATCGTCGGGCTCGGCAAGAGCGGCCTGTCGGTGGCGCGCTTCCTCGCCCGCCAGGGCGAGGCCTTCGCCGTGGCCGACAGTCGCGCCACGCCGCCGGGTGCGGCCGAACTCGCCACCCTGTGCCCCGCCTGCGAGACGGCCTTCGGGGCCTTCGATGCGGCCTATTTCGCGCGTTTCCGTCGGCTGATCGTGAGCCCGGGGGTGGCCGTGGCCGAGCCGGCCATCGTCGCCGCGCGCGCGGCCGGGGCCGAGGTCATCGGCGACATCGAACTCTTCGCCCGCGCCGTGACCGCCCCGGTGATCGCCATCACCGGTTCCAACGGCAAGAGCACCGTCACCACCCTGGTGGGCGAGATGGCCGCGGCCGAGCGGCGCGTCGCCGTGGGCGGCAACCTCGGCACACCGGCGCTGGACCTCCTCGAGGGACCGGCGCCCGACCTGTACGTACTGGAGCTGTCGAGCTTCCAGCTCGAGACCACCGGGAGCCTGGCCCCGGCGGCCGCCACGGTGCTCAACCTGAGTGCGGACCACCTGGATCGCTACGACTCCATCGAGGCCTATGCACAGGCCAAGGCACGGATCTACGCCAACGCCGCCGTGCAGGTGATCAACCGTGACGACCCGGTGGCGGCGGCCCTGGCCACCGGCGACGGTCGGCGCGTGAGCTTCGGCCTGGACGCCCCGGCCGATGGACAGTGGGGCTTTGCCGAGATCGACGGCGAGGGCTGGCTGCTGCGCGGTACCGAGCGTGTACTGCGCGAGGACGACCTGCGCATCCGCGGGCGGCACAACGTGGCCAATGCCCTGGCGGCCCTGGCGCTCGGCGAGGCCGCGGGGCTCTCGCAGGAGGCCATGTGCCAGGTGCTGCGCGCGTTCCCGGGCCTGCCGCATCGCAGCCAGTGGGTGGCGACGGTACGCGGTGCCGACTGGTTCAACGACTCCAAGGGCACCAACGTGGGGGCCACCCTGGCCGCCCTCAACGGCATGACCGCGCCGGTGGTGCTGCTGGCCGGCGGCCTGGGCAAGGACCAGGACTTCACCCCGCTGCGCCCCGCGCTGGCGGAGAAGGGCCGGGCCCTGGTGCTGTTCGGCCGCGATGCCGGCCTCCTCGCGCAGGCCGTGGGCGATGCCGTGCCGGTGGTGCGCGTGGATTCGCTGGAGGCGGCCGTGGCCGCCGCGGCCGACCGGGTCGAGCCGGGCGACGTGGTGCTGCTGTCGCCGGCCTGCGCGAGTTTCGACATGTTCACGGGCTACGAGGAACGCGGTCAGCGCTTCGTCGCACTGGTGAACGCCCTGGGAGGTGAGGCATGAGCATGCTGCAGGCCAGCCGCACCCCGCAGGAAAAGATCGCGGTGAAGATGCGTCAGCACCTGGACGTCGGGCTGGTGCTCGTGGTCGCCACCCTGCTGGGCCTGGGTCTGGTGATGGTCACCTCCGCCTCCATCGGTGTGGCGGAGAAGCAGACCGGCAACCCGCTGTATTTCTTCGAGCGCCAGCTGGTGTTCGTGCTGGCCGGCATCGCGGTGGCCGCCGCGATCTACCGGGTGCGCCTGGCCCACTGGGAGCTGGCGGGCCTTGCGCTGCTGCTCTTCACCTTCGTGCTGCTGATGCTGGTGCTGGTGCCGGGCATCGGCAAGACGGTGAACGGCAGCACGCGCTGGATCCCGCTCGGCGTGATCAACCTGCAGGTCTCCGAGCTCGCCAAGCTGTGTTTCGTGATCTATGTCGCCGGCTACCTGGTGCGCCACGGGCGCGACGTGCGCGAGACCTTCAGCGGCTTCATGCGCCCGGTGATCGTGCTGGGCCTGGCCGCCGCGCTCATGCTCATGGAGCCGGACTTCGGCGCCGCCGCCGTGCTCATGGCCACCGGCCTCGGCATGCTGTTCCTGGGCGGCGTACGCCTGGGGCAGTTCGGCCTGCTGATGGCCGTGGTGGCCGGCGCCCTGGCGGTGCTGGCCGTCTCCTCGCCCTATCGCCTGGCGCGCCTGACCACCTTCCTCAATCCCTGGGCGGACCCCTTCAACAGCGGCTTCCAGCTCACCCAGTCGCTGATCGCCATCGGCTCGGGTTCCTGGACCGGCCTCGGGCTGGGGGCCAGCATCCAGAAGCTCTTCTACCTGCCGGAGGCGCACAACGACTTCCTCTTCGCCGTGCTGGCCGAGGAGCTGGGCCTGATCGGCGTGGTCGTGGTGGTCGCGCTCTACGGCTACCTGATCTGGCGCTGTTTCGCCATCGCCGCCGCCGCCGAGCGCTGCGGCCATGCCTTCGGGGCCTACATCGCCTACGGCGTCGGCATCTGGATCGGTTTGCAGGCCTTCATCAACATGGGTGTGAACATGGGCATCCTGCCGACCAAGGGGCTGACCCTGCCGCTGATGAGCGCCGGGGGCAGCAGCATGCTGGTGATGTGCGCGGCCATCGGTCTGCTGCTGCGCGTTCATCGCGAGACGGCGCAGGCCGGGGCGCAGCTCGCGGTGTATTCCAGTGCCGCCATGCGCAAGCCCCGGCCGGTGCGCGAGCGCCGCAGTCTCAAGGAGGTGGCGTGATGGCCGGCGAGCGTCCCGTCATGATTGCGGCCGGCGGCACCGGTGGGCACGTCTACCCGGGGCTGGCCGTGGCGCGCGAGCTCGAGGCGCGCGGCATCCCGGTGCTGTGGATGGGTACCCGCAAGGGGCTCGAGGCGCGCGTGATCCCGGCGGCCGGCATTCCCATGGCCTGGTGCACGGTGAGCGCACTGCGTGGCAAGGGGGTGCTGACCTGGCTGCTGGCCCCCTTCCGACTCGCCTACGCGCTGGTGCAGGCCGGCCTCATCGTCCTGCGTCACCGCCCGCGGCTGGTGCTGGGCATGGGCGGCTTCGTCTCCGGCCCGGGCGGGGCCATGGCCGCGCTGCTCGGCCGCCCGCTGGTGATCCACGAACAGAACGCCGTGGCGGGGCTGACCAACCGCATCCTCGCCCACCTGGCGCGCCGCGTGCTGCTGGGCTTCCCGGACAGCTTCGCTGCCTCGCGCAAGACGGTCTACACCGGCAACCCGGTGCGGGCCGACATCGCCGCCATCGAACATCCCGAACTCCGGCTGGCCGGGCGCAGGGGCCAATGCCTGCGGGTGCTGGTGGTGGGCGGCAGCCTGGGCGCCCAGGCACTCAACCAGGCCCTGCCCGAGGCGCTGGCGCGGATGGATGAGCACAGTCGCCCGCAGGTCTGGCACCAGACCGGGCCGCGCAATCTCGAGGAGACGCGTGCGCACTACCGCCAGGCCGGTGTCGAGGGCCGGGTGGATGCCTACATCGAGGACATGGCCGAGGCCTATGCCTGGGCCGACGTGGTGGTCTGCCGCGCCGGGGCGCTGACCGTGGCCGAACTCGCCGCCGTGGGGGTGGGCGCGATCCTGGTGCCGTTCCCCTTCGCGGTGGACGACCACCAGAGCGCCAATGCCCACTTCCTGGCGCACACGGGCGCCGCCGTCCTGCTGCCGCAGGCCAGTCTGACGCCGGAGCGCCTGGCCGGCGAGCTTGCGGCCCTGGACGGTGACCGTGAACGGGTGATGGGCATGGCCATGGCCGCCCGTGCCCAGGCGCGTCCCGAGGCCGTCAGGCACGTGGCCGATCTCTGCGAGGCCGTGATGAGGGGGGAGGCCGCATGAGCCAGTATCCGAACACCATGAAGCAGCGGCGCATCCGCCGCATCCATTTCGTCGGCGTGGGCGGCTCCGGCATGGGCGGCATCGCCGAGGTGCTGGCCAACCTGGGCTACGCGGTCAGCGGCTCGGACATCGCCGAGAACAGCGTGACGCAGCGCCTGGCCGGTCTGGGCGTGACGGTCTTCAAGGGGCATGCCGCCGCGCAGGTGGAAGGCGTGGACGTGGTCGTCATCTCCAGCGCCGTGAAGGAATCCAACCCCGAGGTTCAGGCCGCGCGCGAACACCGTATCCCGGTGGTGCCGCGCGCCGAGATGCTGGCCGAGCTGATGCGCTTTCGCAACGGCATCGCGGTGGCCGGCACCAACGGCAAGACCACCACCACCAGCCTGGTGGCGAGCCTGCTGGCCGAGGCGGATCTCGATCCGACCTTCGTCATCGGCGGGCGCCTGAACAGCACGGCCAGCCACTCGCGCCTGGGCAGCGGCGAGTACCTGGTGGCCGAGGCCGACGAGAGCGACGCCTCCTTCCTCTACCTGCAGCCCATGATCTCGGTGGTCACCAACATCGACGCCGACCACCTCGAGACCTACGGCGGCGACTACAACCGGCTGCGCGAGACCTTCGTCGAGTTCCTGCACCACCTGCCGTTCTACGGCCTGGCGGTGCTGTGTCTGGACAACCCCGGGGTGCGTTCCATCCTGCCGGAGCTGACGCGTCCGGCGGTGACCTACGGCATCGAGCAGGCCGCCGACTACCGCGCGACCAGTCTGCGCTACGAGGGGGCGGCCACGCACTTCGAGGTGACCCTGCCCGAACGCGACGCGCCGCTGGCGGTGAAGCTCAACCTGCCGGGCACCCACAACGTGCTCAACGCCCTGGCGGCGATCGCGGTGGCCCATCAGCTCGGCATCGAGGATCACGTCATCCAGCGCGCGCTGGAGAAATTCCAGGGCATCGGCCGGCGCTTCCAGATGTACGGCGACATCGATACCCCGCAGGGCCGGGTCACCCTGGTGGACGACTATGGCCACCACCCGGTGGAGATGGCCGCCACCCTGGATGCCGCGCGCCACGCCTTCCCGGGGCGCCGCCTGGTGCTGGCCTTCCAGCCGCACCGTTACACGCGCACCCGCGATCTCTTCGAGGACTTCGCCCAGGTACTGGGCGAGCCCGACGTACTGGTGCTGCTCGACGTCTACCCGGCCGGCGAGGAGCCGATCGCCGGTGCCGATGGCCGGGCGCTGGCGCGTACCGTGCGCCTGCGCGGCAAGGTCGAGCCGATCTTCATCGAATCGGTGGAGGCCCTGCCCGAGGCCCTGGGTGACGTGCTGCGTGACGGCGACGTGCTGCTCACCATGGGGGCAGGCAACATCGGCGCCATGGCCGCGCGCCTGCCCGAGCGGCTGACGGGGGAGGGGACGCAGTGATGGCCCGGGCGATCGACACCCGCCGGCTGCGCGGCGAGCTCACGGAGGACGTGCCCATGGCGCGCCTGACGAGCTGGCGCGTGGGCGGCCCCGCCGAGCGCCTGTACCGCCCGGCCGATGTCGACGACCTGGCCCTGTTCCTGTCCCTGCTGCCGGCCGACGAGCCGCTGACCTGGATCGGCCTGGGCAGCAACCTGCTGGTGCGCGACGGCGGCGTGCGCGGCACCGTGATCGCCCTGCACGGCATGCTCGACGAGCTGGAGCTGATCGCCCCCGGCGTGATCCGTGCCGGGGCCGGTGTGCCCTGCGCCAAGGTGGCGCGCTTCGCGGCGAAGAACGGCCTGGTCGGCGGCGAGTTCCTGGCCGGCATCCCGGGCACCATGGGCGGGGCACTGGCCATGAATGCCGGCGCCTTCGGCGGCGAGACCTGGGAGAAGATCGCCCGCGTCGAGACCCTGGACCGCCAGGGCCGGCGCCACGTGCGCATGGCCGACGAATACCGCATCGCTTACCGCTCGGTGCAGGGACCGGCCGAGGAATGGTTCACCGCCTGCGAGCTGGTGCTGGCGACGGGTGACGGCGAGGCCTCGCAGGCCCGTATCCGCGAACTGCTGAACCGTCGCGGCGAGACCCAGCCCACCGGCCTGCCGAGCTGCGGCTCGGTGTTCCGCAACCCGCCGGGCGACCACGCCGGGCGGCTGATCGAGGCCTGCGGGCTCAAGGGCCACTGCATCGGCGGGGCCTGCGTGTCGGAAAAGCACGCGAACTTCATCATCAACACGGGCGATGCCACCGCGCGGGACATCGAGGCGCTCATCGCCCACGTGCAGGCCACGGTGGCGCGCGAGCACGGCATCGAGCTGATCGCCGAGGTGCGCGTGATCGGCGAGGAGGAGGGCGCATGAACGGCGCCATGCAGGCAGACGACTTCGGCAAGGTGGCGGTGCTCATGGGCGGCTGGTCCGCCGAGCGCGAGGTCTCGCTCAAGAGCGGACGCGCCGTCCTGGCCGCGCTGCTGGAAAACGGCGTGGACGCCCACGGCATCGACGCCGGGCGCAACATCCTCTCGGTGCTGCCGGCCGGCGGCTACGACCGCGTCTTCATCGTCATGCACGGACGAGGTGGCGAGGACGGCGCGATGCAGGGGGCGCTGGAGGTGCTGGACCTGCCCTACACCGGCAGCGGCGTGATGGCCTCGGCCCTGTGCATGGACAAGCTCATGACCAAGCGCCTCTGGCAGGGCGTAGGCCTGCCCACGCCGCGTCACGAGCTGCTGCACCATGACAGCGATTTCGCCGCCATCGTCGAGCGCCTGGGCCTGCCGCTGATCGTCAAGCCCGCGCTCGAGGGCTCGAGCATCGGCATGAGCCGGGTGGATCGCGCCGAGGACCTGGAGCCGGCCTACCGCACGGCGCGCGAATACGGCGAGCGGGTGTTCGTCGAGCAGTGGATCACCGGCGGCGAGTACACGGCGGCCATCCTCAACGGCGAGGCCCTGCCGCTGATCCGCCTGGAGACCCCGCACGCCTTTTACGACTACGACGCCAAGTACCAGGCCAACGACACGCGCTACCACTGCCCCTGCGGCCTGTCCGCGGACGAGGAGGCCGAGATGCAGGCGCTGGCCATGCAGGCCTTCCATGCGGTGGGTGCGAGCGGCTGGGGCCGGGTGGACTTCATGCGCGACGCCGGGGGCCAGCCCTGGCTGATCGAGGTGAACACCGTGCCCGGGATGACCGATCACTCGCTGGTGCCGATGGCGGCGCGCGAGGCCGGGATCGATTTCAACGCGCTGGTGATGCGGATACTCGCCACCAGCCTGGAACGTGGATGAGCGCGGCGTGCCGCGACGGGAGCGAACCAATGCGAAACGCCGAAAGCCGCAACAACGCATCGACCCGGCGCGGTTGCGCCGCTGGTCGTGGCGGGTGGGTGCGGGCGTGATGCTGCTCGCCGTCATCGCCGCCGCCTGGGCCGGGTTCGAGAAGCTGCGCGACCCGCGGACCCTGCCGGTGCAGCAGGTGCGCATCGAGGGCGAGTTCGCCCACCTGGACCGCGCCGAGCTCGAACGCGTGGCTGCGCCGCTGGTCGCCGGTGGGTTCTTCACCATCGACCTGCGCGAGGTGGAGACGGCGGTGGAGGCCCTGCCCTGGGTCTTCGATGCCAGCCTGCGCCGCGAGTGGCCGGGCACGCTGGTGCTGACCGTGAGCGAGCAGGTGGCCATCGCCCGCTGGGGCGAGGACGCCCTGCTCAATCCCTACGGGGAGCTGTTTACGCCGCCCCCGGCCAGCTTCCCGGAAGGGCTGCCCGAGCTGCATGGCCCGGCCGGCCAGCAGCGCCCGCTGATCGAGCGCTTCATCGAGGTCAGCAGGTTGTTGGAGACGGCGGGGCTGCAGCCGCGCGCCCTGATCGAGGACGAGCGCCGCGCCTGGCGGCTCACGCTGGACAACGGTGTGGAGATGCTGCTCGGTCGCGAGGAATCGCTGGCGCGCCTCGAGCGCTTTGTCGCGGTCTATCCGCAGACGCTCGAGCGCAGGGCCGACGCACTGAAGCGTGTGGACCTGCGCTACACCAACGGATTTGCCGTGGCCTGGCGGGCAGAGACCCAGCCGGCCGCGCAGTAAGAAGAAGGGGATGAGACGCGATGTCCAAGAAGACTGAGAAAGGCATGATTGTCGGCCTCGATATCGGCACCTCCAAGGTGGTGGCCATCGTCGGCGAGGTGAACGACGAGAACCGGATCGAGATCATCGGTATCGGTTCGCACCCGTCGCGCGGCCTGAAGAAGGGCGTGGTGGTGAACATCGAGTCCACCGTGCAGTCGATCCAGCGTGCGATCGAGGAGGCGGAGCTGATGGCCGGCTGCCAGATTCACGCCGTGCATGCGGGTATCGCCGGCAGCCACGTGAAGAGCCTCAATTCGCACGGCATCGTGGCGATCAAGGACAAGGAGGTGATGCCCACCGACGTGGATCGCGTGATCGATGCGGCCCGCGCCGTGGCCATTCCGGCCGACCAGCGCATCCTGCACATCCTGCCGCAGGAATTCATCATCGACGAACAGGAAGGCGTGCGCGAGCCGGTGGGCATGTCGGGCGTGCGCCTGGAGGCCAAGGTGCATCTCGTCACCGGCGCGGTTAGCGCGGCGCAGAACATCGTCAAGTGCGTGCGCCGCTGCGGGCTCGAAGTGGACGACATCATCCTCGAACAGCTCGCCTCCAGCCAGTCGGTGCTCACCGAGGACGAGAAGGAACTGGGCGTGTGCCTGGTGGACATCGGCGGCGGCACCACCGACCTGGCCGTGTTCACCGAAGGCGCGATCCGCCATACCGCCGTGATCCCGATCGCCGGCGACCAGGTGACCAACGACATCGCCGTGGCCCTGCGCACGCCCACGCAGCACGCCGAGGAGATCAAGGTGAAGTACGCCTGTGCGCTGCGCCAGCTCGCCAATCCCGACGACACCATCGAGGTGCCCAGCGTGGGCGACCGTCCCCCGCGCCGCCTCTCGCGCCAGACCCTGGCCGAGGTGGTGGAGCCCCGGTACGAGGAGCTGCTCACGCTGGTGCAGGCCGAGCTGCGCCGCAGCGGTTTCGAGGACCTGGTGGCCGCGGGCATCGTGCTCACCGGCGGCTCGGCCAAGATGGAAGGCGTGATCGACCTGGCCGAAGAGGTCTTCCACATGCCGGTACGCCTGGGCGTGCCGCAGGGCGTGAGCGGGCTGGTGGACGTGGTCCGCAACCCGATCTACGCCACCGGCGTGGGGCTGCTGCTGTTTGCCCACCAGTGCCGCGGCAGCGGCGGGGTGGATATCCGCCACGAGGGCGGCTTCAACGGCGTGATGCGCCGCATGAAGAGCTGGTTTCAGGGGAATTTTTAAGGGTCTGGGTCCTCCCGGTGTGCGGGAGGGTTCTTTCAATGGCACAAGAGTGACACCAAGAGGAGAATCATCATGTTCGAGCTGATGGACAACTACGCACAGAACGCCGTGATCAAGGTCATCGGCGTCGGCGGCGGCGGTGGCAACGCCGTCCAACACATGGTCAAGGCCAACATCGAGGGCGTGGATTTCATCTGCGCCAACACCGATGCGCAGGCCCTGAAGAACGTGGCGGCCCGCACCACGCTGCAACTGGGCAACAACATCACCAAGGGCCTTGGTGCCGGTGCCGATCCGAACGTGGGCCGCGAGGCCGCGCTGGAGGATCGCGAGCGCATCCAGGAGTGCATCCAGGGGGCGGACATGCTCTTCATCACCGCCGGCATGGGTGGTGGTACCGGCACCGGCGGGGCGCCGGTGGTGGCCCAGGTCGCCAAGGAGATGGGCATCCTCACCGTGGCCGTGGTCACCAAGCCCTTCCCCTTCGAGGGCGCCAAGCGCATGCATATCGCCAAGCAGGGCATGGAGGAGCTGTCCAAGTACGTGGACTCGCTCATCACCATCCCGAACGAGAAGCTGCTGACGGTGCTGGGCAAGGGCGTGAGCCTGCTGGACGCCTTCTCCGCCGCCAACGACGTGCTGTTGGGTGCCACCCAGGGCATCGCCGAGCTGATCACCCGCCCGGGCCTGATCAACGTCGACTTCGCCGACGTGCGCACCGTCATGTCCGAGATGGGCATGGCCATGATGGGCACCGGTTCGGCCAGTGGCGAGGGCCGTGCCCGCGAGGCCGCCGAGGCCGCGATCTCCAGCCCGCTGCTGGAGGACGTGAACATCGCCGGGGCCAAGGGCATCCTGGTGAACGTGACCGCGGGCCTGGATCTCTCCATCGGTGAGTTCGAGGAGGTGGGTGAGGCCGTTCGCGCCTTTGCCTCCGACGACGCCACCGTGGTGGTGGGTACCGTGATCGATCCGGAGATGAGCGACGAGCTGCGCGTGACCCTTGTGGCCACCGGCCTGGAGGGCAGTGGTGCCCGTGCGCCGCGCCCGGTCGAGAAGCCGGCAATGAAGGTGGTGGAGCGTCAGGCCGACGGCGAGGTCAACTACGAGAACCTCGAACGCCCCACCGTGATGCGCAAGCAGGCGGTGAACGGCGGCCCGGCCTACGACCCCCGCGGCGAGTTCGACATGGAGTACCTGGACATCCCGGCCTTCCTGCGCAAGCAGGCCGACTGACCCGGGAGACAGGTGCGCGAAGTGTGCGCGGGTGCCGGTTATGCCCGAGGGAACGCGCTAGCATGCGCTGGGCCCGGCGACAGCGATTGGCCGCGGGATTGCACAAACCCGATGCGATTCTCCTCGAATGTGCCATAATGGTGCGGTTTCGAGGCCAATCAGCGCACAATGGCGCCATTTCGCCGCATGGCGGACTGGCCCGCTTATTGCGACAAGACCAAGACACCTGCAGCGGGATGCGAGAGATTGATTAGCCAGCGCACACTGAAGAACACGATCCGGGCGACCGGCGTCGGCCTGCACACCGGGGAACAGATTGTCCTGACCCTGAGGCCGGCACCGGTGGATACCGGTATCGTGTTCCGGCGCGTCGATCTCGAGGTGCCGGTGGCGATCCCCGCGCATCCCGACAATGTCTGCGACACGCCGCTGTCCACCACCCTGGGGGCGGGCGGCGCCCGGGTTTCCACGGTCGAGCACCTGCTCTCGGCGCTCTCCGGCCTGGGGATCGACAATCTCTACGTCGATCTCAGCGCGGGGGAGGTGCCCATCATGGACGGCAGCGCCAGCCCCTTCGTCTTTCTCATCCAGTCCGCCGGCATCCAGGAGCAGTCTGCACCCAAGCATTTCATCCGCATCAAACGTCGCCTGCGGGTGGAGGACGGGGACTGCTGGGCCCAGCTCGAGCCCTTCGACGGCTTCAAGGTCGGCTTCACCATCGATTTCGATCATCCGGTGTTTCGCCAGAGCGGCCAGCAGGCCGAGCTGGATTTTGCCGCCACCTCCTTCGTCCGCGAGATCAGCCGGGCCCGCACCTTTGGTTTCATGCGCGACATCGAGCAGCTGCGCGAGCGCCAGCTGGCCCTGGGTGGCAGTCTCGAGAATGCCGTGATGCTGGACGATCAGCGCGTGCTCAACGAGGATGGGCTGCGTTACGAGGACGAGTTCGTCAAGCACAAGATCCTCGATGCCATCGGCGATCTCTATCTGCTGGGACACAGCCTGATCGGCGCCTATGGCGGCCACAAGGCCGGCAGTGCCCTCAACCACCGGTTGCTGCGCACGTTGCTGGCGGATGAAACGGCCTGGGAGCAGGTGAGCTTCGAGGACGTGCGGCACACCCCGCGTTCCTATCGCCAGGGCATCGGGGTGGCGGCCCCGGCCTGAAGCCGGGCGGCAGTCCCGTCAGTCATCGCCGCGCGGGGCGCGGCGGGCGAGTTTCTGTAGGGCGGCCCGGAGTTCCGGGTCGTCGGTGGCGCCGGCGGCGCGTTCCAGCGCCCGGCCGCTTTCGCGGCTGAGGCTCAGTCGGCGGCGCGGGGGGTCGCGGGTGACGCGCGGGGCGGCGATGCGCACACGGCATTTTTTCAGGGCCAGGCCGTACTCGGCACCGTATTCGGCGTTGATCTGCTTGAGGATCTCGCGCTGCAGATAGCGCAGCTGCGAGGCCCAGGTGCTGGCATCGGTGACCAGGGTGAGTTCCTGATCGCGTATGCCGGCCGCCCAGCAATGCTCCCCGAGCGGCGCCGGCAGCAGGCCGCGCAGGCTGAAGTTCAGCCGTTCCAGCAGGCGGGCCTGCTCGAGCAGTCTGGGGGCGAGAAGTCGGTTGAGTGGGTGCATCGGGCTGACGAATGACCTGGATCAGGCGGGCCGGTGGCCCGCAAACGGGGTTAGAATCGTGTTCTGCATCACGCAGGGGGGCGCCGCCGAAGGTTTCCCCGGGCGGATGATACGGGTATTCTAGCCCCATGCGGAGAAAGCTGCAGTTTCACTGGATGGATCGATGAATATCATTTTCTGCTCCAAGAAGGGGGCCGCGCCGCGCAGCGTCCATTTCACGCACTGGGCCCATTTCCTGATCCCGGTGGTGATGGTCTCGCTGTTTGCCGGTGGCCTGCTGGGGCTCGGGTACTACCTGGGTAGCAGCAAGGCCCCGACCGAGCGGGTCGCCCGCTGGGAGGTCGAGCTCAAGCAGCAGCGCCTGCAGATCGAGGAGGCCCGTAACCTCACCCAGGCGAACATCGATGCGCTCACCCAGCGTCTCGGGCAGCTACAGGGGCACGTCACCCGCCTCAACGCCCTGGGCAGCAAGCTGGTGAAGATGGCCGATATCGATGCATCGGAATTCGACTTCGGCAGCCCGCCGGCGCTGGGCGGTCCCGAGGAGGCCCTGGCCGATGGCGGCCTCAATGCCCCGGACCTCGTTGCGGCCATCGACCAGCTGGCGGCCCAGATCCAGGACCGCGAGCAGCAGTTGCAGGTACTGGACCAGGTCATCATGACCCGGTCGCTGCAGAAAGAGGTCTACCCCAAGGGACGCCCGATCGTGAAGGGCTGGACCTCCTCCTACTACGGTGTACGATCCGATCCCTTCACCGGCAAGCCCGCCATGCACAACGGCATGGATTTCGCCGGCAAGCACGGCTCCGACGTGGTCGCAGTGGCCGGCGGAGTCGTGACCTGGTCCGGCAAGCGCTGGGGCTACGGCAATCTGGTCGAGATCAATCACGGTAACGGCTATGTCACCCGCTACGCGCACAATTCCGAACACCTGGTCGAGGTGGGCGAGGCGGTGAAGAAGGGGCAGGTCGTCGCCAGAATGGGCACCAGTGGCCGCTCCACCGGCCCGCATGTGCACTTCGAGGTGCTGCACAACGGCCGGCATGTCGATCCTGCCAAGTTCCTGAACTGATGTCCGGTTGCGGACATTCCCCCGATGGGTGCGATGGGCTGCCAGCCTGCGCGCCGGGAGGGGCCCTGCCTACCGCCAGCCCACATGCCTTGATAGCGGGGGTGAAGCCGGTAAAATAGTCCGCGCTTCGCCTGCCCTGGCGGCCATCACCGCGCAGCAGGGCGAGCCGGCCACCCGCCACCACCCGGGTGCGACGGCTGCCGGTGCCATTGGCACGGCCGCCCGTGCGGATGATTCGGTGCCTCTGCGTCTTCCCGCCCAGACATAACCAAACACAGACAAGCATCAGGAAGCCACTTTATTTATGGTCGCGCAACTCTTCACCAAGGTCTTCGGCAGCCGCAATGAACGGCTGGTGCGTCGATATCGCAAGACAGCCAACCAGATCAACGCCCTCGAGGAGGGCTTCAAGGCCCTGAGTGACGCCGAGCTGCAGGCCAAGACCGCGGAGTTCCGCGAGCGGCTGGATCGCGGCGAGAATCTGGACGCCCTGCTGCCCGAGGCCTTCGCCACCGTGCGCGAGGCCAGTCGCCGCGTGCTCGGCATGCGCCACTTCGATGTGCAGCTCATCGGCGGGATGGTGCTGCACGATGGCAAGATCGCCGAGATGCGTACCGGCGAGGGCAAGACCCTGGTCGCCACCCTGCCGACCTACCTGAATGCGCTCACCGGCAAGGGCGTTCACGTGGTCACGGTCAACGACTACCTGGCACGCCGTGACGCGGCCTGGATGAGCAAGCTCTACGGCTTCCTCGGGCTCTCCACGGGGGTGATCGTGAACGGACTGGACCCGGCCGAGCGGCGTGCGGCCTATGCCTCGGACATCACCTACGGCACCAACAACGAATTCGGCTTCGACTACCTGCGCGACAACATGGCCTTCTCGGCCGATGATCGCGTGCAGCGCGGCCTCCACTACGCCGTGGTCGATGAGGTCGACTCCATCCTCATCGACGAGGCACGTACTCCGCTCATCATCTCGGGCCCGACCGGGGAGAACTCCGAACTGTACCTGGCCATGAATGCCCTGGTGCCCAAGCTCGTCCGCCAGGAGGAAGAGGATGGCCCGGGCGATTACAGCGTCGACGAGAAGACCAAGCAGGTGCACCTCACGGAGGACGGTCACGAGCACGTCGAGGCGCTGATGACCGAGACGGGGCTGCTGCGGGAGGGGGAGAGCCTCTACGACGCCGGCAATATGAACCTGATACATCACCTCAATGCCGCCCTGCGCGCACATGCGCTCTATCACCGCGATGTCGAATACATCGTGCGTGACGGCCAGATCGTGATCGTGGATGAATTCACCGGCCGCACCATGCCGGGTCGCCGCTGGTCCGAGGGCCTGCACCAGGCCATCGAGGCGAAGGAAGGGGTGAAGATCCAGAACGAGAACCAGACGCTCGCCTCGATCACCTTCCAGAACTATTTCCGCCTGTACGAGACGCTCTCCGGGATGACCGGTACGGCCGACACCGAGGCCTTCGAGTTCCAGCAGATCTATGCCCTGGAAGTGGTGGTGATCCCCACCCACAGGCCCATGGTCCGCAACGACATGAACGACCTCGTGTTCCTGAACTTCAAGGACAAGTACGAGGCCATCCGCAAGGACATCGAGTGGTGCGTGGAGCACGGTCGGCCGGTGCTGGTCGGCACCACCTCGATCGAGAACTCCGAATACCTCTCCAACCTGCTGAAGAAGGCTGGCATCAAGCACGAGGTGCTCAACGCCAAGCAGCACGAGCGCGAGGCGCATATCGTGGCCCAGGCCGGGCGCCCGTCGGCCGTGACACTGGCCACCAACATGGCCGGTCGTGGTACCGACATCGTGCTGGGCGGCAGTCTGGAGGCCGAGCTGGAGGCACTGGGCGAGAATCCGGACCCGGCGAAGGTCGAGGCGGTGAAGACCGAGTGGCAGAAGCGTCACGATGCGGTGCTGGAGGCCGGTGGTCTGCACATCATCGGCACCGAGCGTCACGAGTCGCGGCGCATCGACAACCAGCTCCGCGGCCGTGCCGGCCGTCAGGGTGATCCGGGTTCCTCGCGTTTCTACCTGTCGCTGGAAGACAGCCTGATGCGCATCTTCGCCTCGGATCGCGTCAAGCAGCTGATGCAGCGCCTCGGCATGCAGGAAGGCGAGGCGATCGAGAACAAGTGGGTGACCCGGGCGATCGAGAACGCACAGCGCAAGGTCGAGGCCCACAACTTCGACATCCGCAAGCAGCTGCTCGAATACGACGACGTGGCCAACGACCAGCGCAAGGTGGTCTACCAGCAGCGCGCCGAGCTGCTGGAATCCGAGGATATCCACGAGGCCATCGTCGCCATCCGCCTGGACGTGATCGACGAGACCATCAGCCTGTACATCGCCCCGGGCAGCATGGACGAGCAGTGGGACATCCCGGGCCTGAGCGCGGTGCTCAACGACGACTTCGGGCTCGACCTGCCCATCCAGGAGTGGCTGGACCAGGAGGCCGACCTGCATGAGGAGGCTCTGCGCGAGCGCATCCAGGCCGAGGCGGAGGGCGTGCTGTCCGCCAAGGAGGAACGGCTCGGTGCCGAGACCATGCGTCGCATCGAGAAGGACCTGATGCTGCAGGTGCTCGACAACCACTGGAAGGAACATCTGGCCGCCATGGACTACCTGCGCCAGGGTATCGGTCTGCGCGGTTATGCGCAGAAGAACCCGAAGCAGGAGTACAAGCGCGAGGCCTTCGAGATGTTCCAGGCCATGCTGGAGCGCATCAAGCACGACGTGATCGCCATGCTCATGCGCATTCACATCCCCAGTGCCGAGGAGCTGGCCGCCTATGAGGCGCGCCAGCGCGAGGCCCAGAAGGCTCGCGAGATGGAATTCCAGCACGCCGAGGCGCAGAGCGCCCTGGCCGGCGGGCCGGGAGGCGAGGAAGAGACTCCGGACCAGCCCTATCGCCGCGAGGGCCGCAAGGTCGGTCGCAACGACCCCTGCTGGTGCGGCTCGGGCAAGAAGTTCAAGCATTGCCACGGCAAGCTGAGCTGAGCGCAGCGTTCGCCCCGGCCGCCGCCCGCGGCCGGGCATTATTTGTTCTGGTTCTCTGAGGTGTCCTATGGCAGTTGGGCTTGAGGCTCCCCCGTCGCTGCTGCCGGTGGCCGGCGTGCGCCTGGCCGCGGTGGAGGCGGGCATCCGTTATCGCAACCGGCGCGACCTGGTGCTGCTGGAACTGGCCGAGGGGAGTACGGCGGCCGCGGTGTTCACGCGCAATGCCTTTCGCGCCGCTCCCGTGCTGGTGGCCGAGGCGCATCTGGCCGCCGCCGCGCCGCGCTACCTGCTCATCAACTCGGGCAACGCCAATGCCGGCACCGGCCAGCCGGGGCTGGATGCCGCAAAGGCCTCCTGCCAGGCCCTGGCCGAGGCGGCCGGGTGCCGGGCCGAGGAGGTGCTGCCGTTCTCCACGGGCGTGATCGGCGAACCCCTGCCGGTGGAACGCATCGCCCAGGCCCTGCCATCGGCGGTCGCGGCCCTGGCCGAGGATGCGTGGATGGATGCGGCCCGCGGCATCATGACCACCGACACCCTGCCCAAGGGCGTCTCGCGCCAGGTCGAGATCGACGGCCGTACCGTGACCCTCACCGGGATCGCCAAGGGCTCTGGCATGATCCATCCGGACATGGCCACCATGCTGGCCTATGTGGCCACCGACGCGGCCCTGCCGGCCGACGTGCTCGGGCAGTGTCTGCGCCTGGCCGCCGACCGCTCCTTCAATGCCGTGACCGTGGACGGCGACACCTCCACCAACGACGCCTGCGTGCTCGCCGCCACCGGCAAGGCGGGTGTGACGATCGACGAGGGGGCTGGGCTGGATGCCTTCCAGGCGGCGCTGGACGCCGTCTGCATGCAGCTGGCCCAGGCCATCGTGCGCGATGGCGAGGGGGCGACCAAGTTCGTCACCATCGACGTCCTGGGTGCCACCAGCGAGGCGGAGGCGCGGCAGGTGGGCTTTACCATCGCGCACTCGCCGCTGGTGAAGACCGCGCTGTTCGCCAGCGATCCCAACTGGGGGCGCATCCTCGCCGCCGTGGGCCGGGCCGGCCTGGACGACCTGGACGTGAACCGCATCGACATCCACCTGGGCGAGGTGCGCATCGTGCGCGGCGGCGGGCGCGACCCGGACTACACCGAGGCCCAGGGGCAGTCGGTGATGGCGCAGGCCGAGATCCCGATCCGTGTCGAGCTCAACCGGGGCGAGGCCTGTGCGCGCATCTGGACGACGGACCTTTCCCATGAGTACGTGCGCATCAACGCCGAGTACCGCAGCTGAGCAGGGCGCATCGCCCGTGATGCCCGAGCATCTTCACGTCGTCGCCGCCGCGATCCGCAACGCGGCCGGCGAGTACCTGCTCACCCGGCGCGGCGACCATCAGCATCAGGGTGGCCTGTGGGAGTTCCCGGGCGGCAAGGTCGAGCCCGGCGAGACGCGCGAGGCCGCTCTAGCGCGGGAGCTGCAGGAAGAGCTGGGCATCGCCCCCCGACAGGCCCGCCCGTTGATCGGTATTCCCCATGCCTATGCCGACAAGCGGGTGTTTCTTGATGTCTGGCTGGTGGAGGCCTTCGACGGCGAGCCGCATCCGCACGAGGGGCAGCCCATGCGCTGGGTGCCAGGGGCCGAGCTGTCGCAGCTCGCGTTTCCGGCCGCCAATCGTCCCATCCTCACCGCCCTGGCCCTCCCGGCGCGTTACCTGATCACGCCCGAACCGGAAGCGGATGCGGTGTTTCTCGACCACCTGGAACAGGCGCTGGCCACGGGCATACACCTGGTACAGCTGCGCAGCCACACCTTGCCGGAGGCCGCGCTGGAAGCGCTTGCCGCACGCGCACTCGCGCTGGTGCATCGCCATGGCGGCCGCCTGCTGCTGAACAGCGACCCGGCACTGGCCCGGCGGGTGGGCGCCGACGGTGTCCACCTGAGCGCGGCCCGGTTGCGCTCCCTGGGTCCCGAGGCCGTGTCGTCGCTGCGCGCCGGGTCGGATGATTTCCTGGTCGCCGCGTCCTGCCACGACGCAGCAGAGCTTGCACGGGCTGCCGCCATCGGTGCCGACTTCGCCGTGCTGGCGCCGGTGGCCACCACCCGCACGCATCCGGAGGCCCGCCCGCTGGGCTGGGATGCCTTCGCGGACCTGGCCCGCGGCACCCCGCTGCCGGTCTATGCCCTGGGCGGCATGGGCGAGGCGGATCTGGCCGTAGCGCAGGCGCATGGCGCGCAGGGGATTGCCGCGATCCGGGCGCTGTGGCCCGGCGCGGTCTAGCAGGCCGTTGAAAAACCCACCACTTCGGGCGCCCTGACTCCCAGATGATGG